>JANTGU010000159.1 GCA_024762735.1 Bacteroidales bacterium
AAAAGGAGTTAAGATAAAGTCGTAATTACCCTGTTTCTTTGTTCCCCGAGCTGAACCCCGGGGGAGAAAGGATAATTACGAACCATCTTCACTCCCCCGGGGTTGAGCCCGGGGAAAAACTGAATAGCTACTTTTAAGGAGCTACGGTTGCAACCAGGGGTGAAAAAAAACACTCATAAAGTTATATATATATGATCTAACATATTATGTTTATCCATACCTTTACCGAAAATATTATTATTCATTGGCAGGGATAATGCTGGCCTAAAAAACAAAATGATGGACGAACCGAAAATTGCTCAAAAAGCCCCTTATGTATTAAATTTAGATCCGGGAACTTACTTTTGGTGTGCCTGCGGCAAAAGCAGCAAGCAGCCTTTTTGTGACGGATCGCACAAAGGAACCGAATTGAAGCCCAAAAAAATTGAAATAACCGAAGCTAAAAAGGTGGCGCTTTGCGGCTGCAAACACTCTCAAAAGGGCGCTTTTTGCGATGGCACGCACAACAAACTGTAACAACACACTCAAGTTAGTCAATCTATTGTAGGCATGAAGGAGATGTGGAATAAGCGCTACGCGCAAGAGGCCTATGTTTATGGCAAAGAGCCCAATGATTTTTTTAAGCAGGAACTTCTTAAGCTTACGCCCGGAAAAATCCTGCTGCCTGCGGAAGGAGAAGGCCGGAATGCCGTGTTTGCAGCCAAACAAGGGTGGGATGTTTACGCATTTGACAACAGTTCGGAGGCACTTAAAAAGGCGGAACGCCTTACAAAGGAGCACAAGGTAACCTTATTATACCGGCAAACCTCCTTTGACGAGATCACTTACCCTGCTGACTTTTTCGATGTAATCGGACTGTTTTATGCCCACACGCTTTCCAGAAGTACGTATCATCAAAAACTAATACCCTTTTTAAAACCCGGGGGACTTATTATTTTGGAGGGATTTTCGAAAAAACAGATTCAAAACAAAACCGGCGGCCCCCGAAATGTTGAGATGCTTTTTTCGCGCGAAGAGCTTCTTTCCGATTTTAACACTTTATCTTTGGTTACAGTCGAAGAAAAAGAGGTAGAGTTAAACGAAGGGGAGCATCACAAAGGAGCGGCTTCTGTGATTAGATTAATCGCCAAAAAATGAAAAAAGATTCGCTGTTAAAGGACAGAAGACTTTATATTATTTTCAGCATTACCTTAATCGCGGTGATGGGAGTGGCCAGCTTAACACCAGCCTTACCCAAAATAGCCGACTCTTTACATCTGACAAAATCACAGGTAGGATTATTGATTAGCGCCTTTACCTTTCCCGGTATTTTTTTAACACCTATTACCGGTATTATGGCCGATCGCTGGGGCAGAAAAGCCATTCTAATCCCTTCCCTGTTTCTGTTTGGCATCGCCGGTTTTGCCATCTTTTTTACCCGAAATTATTACATCATCATTGCTTTACGCGTAATGCAGGGGATTGGTGCTGCTTCGCTTGGATCGTTAAACACCACCTTGGTAGGTGATTTTTTCAAGGGCAGGCAGAGACCCGAAGCCATGGGATACAATGCCAGTGTTTTGAGCCTGTCAACGGCAATATACCCGTTATTGGGCGGTGGCCTGGCCGGACTGGCCTGGTACTATCCCTTTGCATTGCCATTGTTGGCCATTCCCGTGGGACTTTATGTAATTTTCAACCTGAAGGAACCTGACTTTGAGAAAGTAGCAGATTTAAAACTCTATTTGAAAATCGTATCCAAAAGCATACTTCGTAAAGAGGTAGTTGCCATCTTTATTTTAAGCATCTTAACTTTTATCATACTATATGGTGCTTTTTTAACCTATTTGCCTTTTTTGTTGCATGGCAGATTTAATTTAACTCCGCCCAAAATAGGGATATTGTTTTCATTAAGCTCTATTACCACTGCTTTGCTGGCTACTCAAATGGGGAAGCTAACCCGTAGGTTTGGCAGCTTGTCGTTGTTAAAAACCGCCTTCCTGCTCTATTTTATAGTTTTACTGATGCTGCCCAACATCGACACACTTTACCTATTTATCCTTCCGGTTTTACTATTCGGAAGCGCACAAGCCCTTAACATACCAAGCTTGCAAACGGCACTGGCCAATTTGGCCCCCGACAACCAGCGAGGTGCTTTTATGTCGACCAACGGCATGGTGCTTCGAATTGGACAAACGCTGGGCCCATTGGTAGTTGGCGTTGGCTTTTCAATGGGAAGCCTGGCCGGTGCGTATTATTTAGCAGCCGCCATTGCCTTAATAGGGTTGCTGGTATTGTTTACCATGATATCAGAAAACAAGATTGCAGCTCAATAGTCATTCATTGGACAGGAAAGATCCTGTTCGAAAATACTGTCTATATTTGACCCATTGTTAACGCATCATCGTTTAAAATACCAACACCATGAGCAACCTGTTAAAAAATATCGACAACAAAAACCACAAACCGCAACTGGGGGCGTTGGACATATTCAAATATATTGGTCCGGGCTTGCTGGTTACCGTGGGGTTTATCGATCCGGGCAACTGGGCGTCAAACCTGGCTGCCGGAGCTGATTACGGCTACACACTCCTTTGGATGGTAACCCTCTCCACCATCATGCTCATTATTCTCCAGCACAACGTGGCGCATTTAGGCATTGCCACCGGTTACTGCCTTTCGGAAGCGGCCACTATCTACCTTAAACCGGTTTGGTCGAAATTTATTTTAACCTCGGCCATGCTGGCTTCCATCTCTACTTCGCTGGCTGAAATATTAGGCGGTGCCATTGCACTAAAGATGCTGTTTGCTGTTCCTATTACCGCAGGTGCCCTGTTGACTACCCTTTTTGTTGCCATCATGCTGCTCACCAACTCTTACCTGAAAATTGAAAAGTGGATTATCGCTTTCGTGTCGCTTATCGGGCTTTCGTTTCTGTACGAACTTTCGCTGGTGGATATTGATTGGGGAGCTGCCACCATAGGATGGGTAACTCCATCGTTTCCTGAAGGATCAATGATAATAATTATGAGCGTGTTAGGAGCAGTGGTAATGCCTCACAACCTGTTTTTGCATTCAGAGGTTATCCAAAGCCGGCAATGGAACCGGAAGGATGAAAAGGTGATTAAAAAACAGCTTCGGTTTGAATTTACCGACACCCTTGTATCCATGCTTATTGGCTGGGCCATCAACAGCGCCATGATACTGCTGGCCGCGGCTACCTTTTTTAAAAATTCGACACCAGTTACCGAGCTGGAACAAGCCAATCATCTGTTGGAGCCGCTGCTGGGCAGCAATGCCGCCGTGGTATTTGCCATCGCGTTGTTGCTTGCCGGTATTGCCTCCACGGTTACCTCAGGCATTGCAGCAGGTAGCATTTTCGCCGGTATGTTCAAAGAGCCCTACGACATCAAAGACAACCACTCACGCCTGGGCGTGGCCATTTCGCTTGTTATCGCGTTGGCACTCATCTTTTTTATCTCCAATCCGTTTCAGGGGCTCATCATTTCGCAAATGATATTGAGCATTCAGCTGCCTTTTACCATCTTCCTACAGGTTTATCTCACCTCATCACCCAAAGTGATGGGGAAATACCGCAACTCCCTGTTCCTGAGAATGGTGCTGTATTCCATCGCCGGCATTGTGTCGTTGCTTAATGTTTATCTGTTTTACACCATGTTTTAGTATTGCCTGATTTCCTGTTTTTCCATGATGATGTATGGACACTTTTCCGCTGATACGGGAACTTTTCTGCAAACGTTTTAACTGCTTGTTTGTAAACGAGTGATAATACAGGCACTTCTGAAGTGCTATATTTTAGGGTCATTTCAATGCCATCCGGTTATCCAGTTTTAAATATTGTCTATTCTTGCTTCCTGAATCATTAACACATTTACGCTATGAAAAATGAAAAAATCAGGAATGCCTGCGCAGCAGCTGTGCAAGTATTCGAAAAATTAAACAAAGATGAGTTTGCTGACCTAAAGTCAAAGCTGGAATACTGTATTGGTAGCTACGATTTTGACAAAAACCCGTCGGGGTTAATTGAATTTGGTAAAAAAGCTGCTGAAGAACTCAAAGCTTTCAAAGCTCAACATCCACGCAAAGTGAACAAAAAAATTATTGCTGATTTAGAGAAACATCTAAACAATTAATGATAAGGTGAATTTTAGGGTTTGGTTTTTGTTGAAGGCGTCTTTTTTCATTAAAGGGCGCCTTTTTTTACCGTCATTATCCCTGGACCATGGTTTGGCAGATAAACTCCGCGGCCTTGCCATCACCAAAAATATCGGGATAATCCAATGAATCACCTGTTTTCTTAAAATGTTGCCAACCCGTTAGTATCTTTTCTTTATCGGCATTGGCAATCAAGCCGCAACCCACCTCCACAATCTCTTTCCATTCGGTTTCGCTACGTAAAATAATGGCCGGTTTTTTAAAAAAGAAGGCCTCTTTTTGAACGCCTCCCGAGTCGGTCATCACCAGCCTGCAATGGCTCTCCAGTATAATCATATCCAAAAATGAAACCGGTGGGATTAACTTCAACCATCCCGATGCCTTCACCTTTTCGTACACCTCACCAGTCAAATTGGATTGCATCAGCTTGGCCGTTCTGGGATGCAGGGGAAGCACAATTTCCATCTTTTCCATTTCGGTAATTTCGAGCAGTGCTTCAAAAATAGCGGTTAGCCTTTCAGGCACATCCGTGTTGCTGTCGCGGTGAATGGTGGCCAATACAAAGTCTTTTCCCTTTAGGTCATGCTTCTCTAGAACCTTCGACTGTTGCAGCGCGAGGGTTTTAAAAAAGAGGCTGTTGTCGTACATTACGTCGCCACAATGAAATATGCCGGGATGATCGGCCGAAAACGGATTTTTGTTGTCCGCGCTAAATCCTTCCTTAACCAAATTATTAAACCCGGTTGGTGTGGGGCTAAACAGCAGGGTGGAGGCATGATCGGACATAATACGGTTAATCTCTTCCGGCATCGACTTGTTAAACGAGCGCAACCCGGCTTCGATGTGGGCAATGGGTACGTGGATTTTAGCCGCGGCAATGGCTCCTGCCAGCGTTGAATTGGTATCGCCGTACAACACCAGGTAATCTGGCTTTTCGTCCAGCAGAATTTTTTCAATACCTTCCATCATTCGGGCAGTCTGCACGCCATGCGAGGAGCTCCCTATATTCAGGTTGTATTTAGGCTCGGGAATACCCAACTCTTCGATAAACACCTGCGACATGTTTTGGTCGTAATGCTGTCCGGTATGAACAATAACCTCTTCAATTTGATTGGAAAAGCTGTTTTTAATCGCTCTGCTTAACGCTGCAGCTTTAATAATTTGTGGCCTTGCACCAATAATAGTTACTATTTTCAAGGATTACACTTTTTTAGATGAAGGAACAAAACTAAGTAAAATTCAAAACCGGACACATCAAACAGGGAAACACTGTCCCCGACGCTAAAGCCGGCGCATCAACCTTTGAACAGCAGCACAACAGCATGGGCGGCCACCCCCTCCCCTGTTCCGGTAAAGCCTAGGCCTTCGGTGGTGGTGGCTTTAATCGAAATATTATCCCTATTGGTTTTAAGAGTATCTGCCAATACCGATCTCATTTGATCAATATAGGGTGAAAGTTTGGGCTGTTGCAACACCAGGGTGGCATCGAGGTTACCCAAAACAAATCCCTGTTGTCTGATTAGCTTTATGGTTTGTTGCAATAAATCAAGGCTGCTAACACCCTTATATTGCATATCCGAATCGGGAAAATGAGTACCTATATCTCCCAGGGCCAAAGCACCCAACAAGGCATCAATCATGGCATGAATCAACACATCACCATCAGAGTGAGCCATGCATCCTTTGTTAAAAGGAATTTTAACCCCTCCCAGCCACAACGGCCTCCCCGCTGCCA
>JANTGU010000160.1 GCA_024762735.1 Bacteroidales bacterium
CGGGTGTAATAGGGGGTAAGCTCTTGCTCAAGCTCATTGGAAGTGTAGCTTTTCCCTCTCAACTTTTCGTTGATAAAATAGAGGTAGGAACCGTATTGCCGGTTATTTACCAATCCGGAATAATCGGCCGTGAAGGCCTGATACACTTTTTTGGCATTCCCGTTTATTTTTTCTTTGGAGAACTCTTTAATCGCTTCCACAAACTCTTCGTGAAGGTCGTTTACTATCGTGTCAAAATGGACGGTGTTGTTGTAATCTTTTTCGTTAATCACCTCCTGAAGCGATGAAATCACCTCACCATAATACTCTGCCGTGATAAGCTGGCCAATCTGTTTGATGCTTTCTACCTGTACGGGTGTATCTTTCAGGGTAAGTTTTGTGGGCGTTAAAATATCAAAGGGGTCGTACCAGGCAAAAACCAACACCAGTACCACCACAAAAACTATTTGCAGTATCAACGAAGCACTTTTTGTAAATAAGTTTCCCATTACTGGTTGGTGTTATCAAGGTTTACCTGCTGTATCAGGTTGGCTGTATCTGAAAAGGTGATATAAACCTCTTTGTAACCCAGATTGGCCAACAAACCTTCCAGCATCTTTCGGGTGTTTTCCTGTGTTTGCTCCACGATACCCATGTATTTCAACTGTTTCCGGATATCGTTCTCGGCCTTCCGGTAAAAATTTTCCTGGTCGATTACATCAATCCGGTTAAATAGGTCGTTATCCGACAGTACCGTGTCAATCACGTATTTATTAAAGGGATAGGCAAAATCGAGTACCTCCACGGGAGGCAGGTTTAGTTCGATGATGTTGCCATCAATTTGAATGTCGTCGCGGGTAATTTTTGTTAAATCGATACCGGTTTTAACGGTGGCTTGCGAGTAAGCCACAAATTCGGCACTGCCTAACCTCACTAGTCCGAAAACACTTTTCTTTTTCTGGCCGATAATCACCTTGTCGATGACCGTTTCGGTGGTGGCCAGTTTAGCCGTGCTTTTTATTTTGCTCACCACAAGGTAGCGTTTATTTTTTTGGCAACCCGCCGTGAGAAGCAGCATCAGGAAAACAGCTATGTAAGCAGATTTTTTCATTGGTTTGTTTATTTGCTTTACATTACCGCTTCGTCGTTGTTAAATTCAGGGTCGCGATTTGATTTGTCGGTATCGGGAACACTTCCCGTTTTTAGTACTTGTTTCACTTCTGATATGTTGCTGACAGGTGGCGGTGCAGTTGCGCTCATCGTGGATCTTGCTTCCCGATCGGACGTCTCCTGCCCGGTACCATAAACATGCTTGCTCTTGTAACCGATAAGCTCCAGTGATTTATGACCAAAATAGAAGGCAATCATCATCAGGAAGGCTGTTTTGATAAAATCGAAATTATCAACAATCAGCGTGTTAACCGGTAATGTTGAATCCATGCCCAGCGCGGCAATCGTCATGGCCAGTGCCGACACCATCAAAGAAAGCGCCAGCGAACCCCGGACGGTTCCCTTGGGCAGACCAAGTGTTTCATCTTTGTTGGGGTTTTCCGTGGGGATATCCACCAGGCTCTCCGGCGAATGCAACTTCTTTTCGCGAATTTCAGCCCAGTCCTCGTTGGTAAGCCCTAAATTGATGTTGTAAAAATAGACTGCCCAGGCGTAATAAGCCACCAGAATGCCAAACCAGAGAATCAGCAACCCCAATGCCGTTAAATTATACAGTTGGTCGCCCGGATTTTTTACAAACTGCACCACGATATGGGCAATGGCTCCAAGCAAAATAAGCTCTAACAAACACATTAACCCGATAAAAAGCTTGTTCAGGAATTTTTTATCCTTTATCGATTTTGATATTCTGTTGAATGGTGTCATGACAGGTTAGTTTAAATTTTTCATCCATTTTTCATTGCTAATAATAATTCTGACAGGAATATTGTTGTTCAGCTGTTCAGAAACAAAGAGGTAAAACCGGCGAAATGTTTCGCGGGAATTTGAAAAAAAGGTCTTTTCGTTATCAACGGTAATGCTGTCAGAAATCAGGATACATCCTTCGGTATCGGTATGATCGCCCCCGTTGTGGATGTATATATGTGCATAACCCGGCACGTGCTGTAATTCCAGGTGATAGGTAAACCACTCGGGATAGCGCTCGCGCATGGTAATGGTAAAGGGCGATAACTCTTTTCTGAATTGAATGGTGTACGTGCCGGCAGGTATGCGTGTTTCACCGGGAACCTTTACTTCGTGAAATGTATCTTCCAGTGTGTAGCAATAAAATTGGCTATTGATCAGCATCATGCCTACCGTTGTTTCTCCATCGTCGTAATAACGTAAAAGCCGGATGGTTAATCCTTTAAAATCATCATCATTTGACAAGCTTTTAGCTTCATCCTTTTGCTCTGTTTTATTCAAGGATGCAGGTGTTGATTTCTTTGTTTTTTCATCGCCTCCGACCAACTTTTTTATCGCCTCGAACAACCACTGAAAGCTTTTTACGATTACCCCCGATAATCCAATCAGCCATAGCCAGATGTTTTCAATTAAATCAGGCCTGACGGCGAACAGGATGAGTAAAAACAGGGCTCCTGCAATTAATATCAGTAGTAAGATCCGGTTCATTTTGTTTTAATGGTTACATGACTTTTGCTTACCCATCCTTCAATGGTTGTGGTAATCCTGTACCATCCGTCACGTTCTTCGAGCACCTTTACCTTGGTGCCGGCTGCCAGGGGCTTGGCAATTTTATCGAAGTTTACGCCTGCTCCGGAACGAATGTTTAGCAGGTTTGCCGAAACCTCTCCCTTGGCATTGACAATATTGGGAGTGTCCGATTCATTTTTAAACAGCAGCGACTCCCTGAAACTGTCCAGTGGAAACGCCGGACCCGGATCCTGTTTGCGTCCCGGTGCAATCTCCTCATGTCCCACGATGTTGTTGATGGAAAATTTTTTGATCAACGCTTCACAAACGTCGTGGCACACTTCAATTTGTCTATCAGTATATGCCTGCCAGTAGCGTGGTTTTGTCTCGTTGCGATGGGTGGCATACACCGCTTCATTGGCAGGGTATTTAGTGCCGAACCAGGCCTGAAACTCATTACCCACTTTGGTTAACACCCCTGCATTATCCAGTTCTATGCCAATGGCATACTGATTGAGCAGGGTGCGGCCGCCATACGCGCTAACACCCGCGTGCCATGCGATGGTGTCGAACGGAACCAGCTGATAAATCTCGCCATTGCGCCCGATAACAATGTGGGCAGAGGCTTTCACATCGTCGCGACACAAGTAGTGGGCTGATGAAGCTGCGCTGCTTCCTGCCGTGTAGTGAATAACAATGGTGTCGGGTAACCCTGGCCCAAATTTTACACTGTTCTTAGTACACGATAATTTTGTGACTTGATGCAGTCCATCTTCAAGAAGAAGAAAATTACTGTCTATTTCCATGATGTAGCGTTTATAGTGAAAGCAAAGCTGACTTTGCAAAATAATCCAGGTCAGGTTCTTTACGGCAAATTCTTCGTGACTCCAAAGATAGCAATAATTTTGGAGGGAAACAACAAATCCTTAGTCCCGTTTTTCGAGCAAATCCTGAATCCTTACGGAGTATATAAATAACCTATGCTATTTTTCGTATTTCCCATCACGAACATCTGGAAATCGTAAATGATTCTATTGATACCGGAAGGTACAATATTCTATGAAAGAAAACAGAGATTGTCGAAATATCATGCTCGCTCTTCAATCCCATAGGACTTTTGGGGAAGTCCTGTTGAGTGTAAGATGGTTAACACCTTGATAAATGGATGAACATTAGCCTAATGAATGCGTAGCAACGAAAAATACCCACTTGCCTATTGATACATAAACCGCTTAATACTCTGTTTAGGAGTTTTGGCAAAAGGTTCTTTATGCAGTTGCATACGCGAAACACCCATGTAAGTCGGGAAATGCTTGTTAAGCTCTTTGCGATAGTGCTCCAGCTTTTCTTCCAACCCCTCATCCGATAACTGCAGCGCTTTTACCACGTCTTCGTCGGGCACAATCAGGGCAATCAGTTTACCGTTACGCTGTACCACCAACGATTCAGCCACGCAGGCGCGATTGTTAATCATTGATTCTATCTCTTCGGGATAGATATTTTGTCCGGAAGGGCCAAGTAGCATGTTTTTGCTCCTGCCTTTAATAAAGATGAATCCATCCTCGTCGATAATGCCTAGGTCACCTGAATGAAGCCAGCCCTCCTTGTCGATAGCCTGGTCGGTGGCTTCCTTGTTTTTGTAATATCCTGTCATCACGTTTTCACCACGCATCAATATCTCACCTACTTCATGTTGCGGGTCAGCAGAGTCGATTTTAACCTCCAACGTGTCAACCGCTCTGCCGCAAGAGCCCAGTTTGGCCTCGCTGGCCGGGGCATAAGCCACCAAAGGCCCGCACTCGGTCATGCCGTAACCCACGGTGATGGGAAACCCTATCTTTTTAAAAAATCCTTCAATTTCATCGCTTAAGGCGGCACCGCCAACCACCACTTCCACAAAGTTGCCTCCAAATCCTTCACTTACACCAGCCAGTACCTTTTTGTAAAGAAGCAGGTTAATCAAAGGGATTTTTAACAGGAAATTCAAAGGCGCCTTTTTTATCACGGGCAGGATTTTCTTTTTGTAAATCTTTTCAATAACCAGCGGGACAGAAAGAATAAGTCTGGGTTTAATCTCCTGAAAAGCTTTGGTGATGATAGCCGGCGTGGGTGTTTTTGTTAAAAAAGTAATGTGACACCCCAACGTAAAGGGAAACAGAAACTCGAATGCCAGTCCGTAGGCATGTGCCAGGGGCAAAAAAGAAACAATCTTGTCCCCTGGTTGTAAAGGCATGTGCTCGCGGGCAAATTTAATGTTGGCGGCCAGACTATTGTGTAAAAGCATCACGCCCTTAGAAAACCCGGTTGTCCCTGAAGTGTAGCTTATCTCTGCCAATGCCGAGTTGTCTGTTTCAGGCAGGTTAAAGGTTTCGGCCGTAATCCCTATTGGAAACTTTTCGGCAATGGCCTGATCCAGCGTATTTACGACGCTATCCAACTCCTCGTTTCTGGAATGCAAGGGTAGTAAATCTTCCAGCCCAAAAACATAATTCAGGTCGTACATATCGTCAACGGACAGTTTATCCCATATATTGTTGGCGGCAAAAAGTACTTTCGACTCGGAATGATTCACGATATAATGAACATCTTTGGGGAGAAAATCAGGCAAAATGGGCACGATTACAGCACCATACGTTACCGTGGCCAGGTAGGCAATTCCCCAGTTGGCAGCATTTTTCCCGATCAACGCAACTTTGTCGCCGCGCTGAATGCCGGTCTTTTCAAAAATCAGATGAAACTTCTGTATGTACTCGGCAATCTCTTTATAGGTATAGGTTCCGCCATTATAGTCCGACAACGCTTCCTTTTCAAAATTCTCCTTAATGGCATCCTTAAAATAATTGACCAGATTCTCTTTTATCATGATTGTTAAATTTTACTGATGATTAACTAACCGCAATCCCAATCTTTTTTCAAAAATACAACAATTTTAATTAATCAGGTTTTTTTGAAAATGAAGGGGGGCAAAGTTAATTGCCTTATGGTAAATATATTATTAGTTTTGAGGTAGTTTAAAATGATTTTATTGTGTCACATTAAGTTGACTTCTGAGCATGTCTAAGGGTGTCGAAGTGTGACAGAAGCTTGGAATTTGATCAACCTGAAAGGTTTGCTTGTATAGCGGTTCAATTCGAATAATGCCATGGGTTATATCAAACCCACATCACAAATCACCTCCAGCAGGATAGGGCCATGGTGATCACTTACTTTTTGC
>JANTGU010000161.1 GCA_024762735.1 Bacteroidales bacterium
GGTTTCGATAGCCACCAGCTGGTAATCTTCCGGGATGGAGCTTTCAAGTTCATCACGATGAATGATTTTCCACGAAATCTTTTCATCGGCACCGGAAGCTGTCTTTTTTATTTTCCAACTTCGGGGTATTTCATCGGAATCTCCTTTTAAAAAAAGCACTTTTTCGGCACCCACGTTGGCTGCCAATCTCAAAACCGACCCCATGTTTTCGGGTGTTCTTAAATGATCGGCAATAATAATGGGCCTGGGCTTTTCGCCGTAGAGTTCGCCCATTTTTAATTGCTGAAACAATCGGTAAGAGTTGATATTTTCGTTTTGTGTCATCGGAGTGACAAAAATAAAAAAAGCCCTGAAGGAATCAGGGCTTTTTTTAAGGTAAGTGTCATCGACTATTTAACAACAAGCTTTTGTGTAGCTGTTCCCAGTGCCGAGTTTGTTTTTACAAAGTAAACACCATTTTGCAACGACGACAAGTCAATCGTGGCCGTTTTGGCATCCACCGTTGTATTGTAAACCATCTGACCCAATGCGTTGTAAATCTGAACATCGGAAATGGTGGTGTTGGCTGTTAAGGTAACACCTTCGGTGGCAGGGTTAGGATACATCGAAACATAACCTTTTTCGCCATTTTCGTTGATGCCAACAAAAACACCAATCTGAACAGGAACATCAATCCATTCGTTTGCCAAATCGTTACTTCTAACTACCAGGGTGGCATTGTAAGCACCTGAAGTCAGGTTGTTAGCATCGATGGTAACAGTAGCATCCTCGGTTGCACCCGGGGCAACAGTACCCGAGGTAGGTGTGGTTGAGAGCCATGCTTCCTGGGCATCTCCCGTAAGATGTGCGCGAATATTCCAGTTTAAGTTGTAATCAGGGTTTCCGTCGCCAAGGTGGCTCCAACCCGGACCAAAGGCAATCCAACTTCCATCAGGATTGTAGTTGGTTCCGTCATCAGTGCTGGCAACAAAACTATTGGCAGGAGCTTCAATGTAATAACCAACCCATAAATCCTGTCCGTTTAATTTAACAGGAGTATCCAGGGTAATCAAATTCCAATCGTTAGGTGTTACGGTGTAAGCCTGCGAGGTAATTAAATCACCGGGACCTGGAACATTATACGAGCCCATTTTCCATACTCTTACTTCGAAGGTGGTAACGGCTCCATCACCAATAAACACTTCCACCGAAGTTAAATCCATACCCACATAATCTTTAACCATATCGGCACGGAAAACAGCAGCTGTGCGCCATTGGATATCAGAATTGGCGTTACCAAAAGCATTGGCCGGGTCACCATCATAATTCAGTACAACATCTCTGCTTTCAGAAGCCTGTGTTGTGCTTGACAGTTCAACTTTTGAAAGTTGGCTGTTCAATACTTTAGAGGTGGTGTAATTTGTCTTCTCGGTGACCGGAGCATAGGATGTACCCACATCATAAGTTGGGGTCAAATCATACTCAAGATCTTGCTGGCCTTCGTTACCTATGGTTAAGGTTTCATCATCGGTAGTACCACTTTCAACTACCACATTGAATGACGAAGGGGTGGTGGTAATTTCAGGAGCCTGGGCACCTGCGTCAAGAAGAATGTAGCCAACATCGTCGACATAAGCTTTTGAAAAGGCTTCTTCTCCAGAGGGAGCACCGGCATAAAAGTCAACACCACCCAATTGAACGGTGGTAGAGCCCGTACTGTAAACCCATGAATTGATCAGGTTGCCATCAATATACATGAAAGCGGAGTCGTTAGACAGGTCAATAATGTTCTCAATTTGCATCCAGGTGTTATGGGTATAACTAAAGAACCCTACCTGCTGGCCATCAATTGACATGTAACCATCACCGGTTTTGCCAAAATAGACTTCATAGGCCCATTCCACACCGGGGTCCTGAAAACGCTGGATGTTAAAATAGCCGGCGGAATCGGTAGGAATGTAATATTTGAAATTAACCTGATATTTACCGGATGTTTTGTTTCCGAGTTTCAAAATCAGGTCGGTACCGTCTTCTAACAATGCTGAATGTGAAGGGCTTGCCGAGTAAGTATCTTTTACTTCAGCATCTTCGCTGCCACCGGGTTGATTAGTCCAGGTTGTCCACCAGTCCTGATCGCCATCTAAAGCAACATATTGTCCCGTTGTAAACGATTCAAAATCATCCTGGAAAAGATAATCGTAACCACTTTTAATTTGTACACCGTCAACACCGGCAATGTCACCGTCGTTACCAACATACTGCCAGGCAATTTGGAAAGGAGCACCGGCATAAGCATCCAAGTTAATGGTAACTTTGTTCCAGTCCCAATCGGCAGCAGGGTCAATTTCGTCAAGAGCATCCCAAAGCACCGTCCAGCTGGCACCGTTATCGGTAGAAATTAAACACTTTAATGTTGCATAAGAAAGCCATGATCCGCTTGTTCCGGCATACCATACAAGGTTTAAAGGTGTTTCGCCACCGGCATCAACAGGGTTGGTAATAAGCCACTCATCCTGATCTTCGGCAACCCAGGGACAGATAGCCGAAAACAAACTGCTGGTGTCAATTACATTAAAATCATGATCGGTAACATTACCTTGTTCCCAGGTATTGTTGGTGTTGGTAACTGTTACCGCCCAGCCGGTAGGTGGAAAAAGATCGGTAGTGTCAAAGTTCTGTTCAAGCAACATTGCTCTTGAACCATTGGAGAGGCTTTTGTCAACAGTAGCATGAACCTGCCCTGTTTTTAAGCCCAATGTTTGAGCCTTGGTTTGGAATACTTTGCCATTTTGTGCAGAAGCAAAGCTGATGCTTACCAACAATGCCAAGGCAATGGCCATAAAACGTGAAAATTTTTTCATAATCAATAAATTTTAGTTAACAATAATTTTATCTTTTTTGACAGCTAACAAATATACTATATATACCTTTTTAAAAGCATAATTCAGGGAAATAATTTTCTCAGCTTCATTTTTAGTGATAAAATAACAGCATTGGCACACATTTTTTTCTATTTTTGACTAAACAATTAAAACCACTATTATGAAAATGAAAAGATTTACCGTTTTATTGATGGCACTCTTAGTGTCGGTTGTCGTTACAGCCCAGTCGGATCAGGACACTACCAGCAAGGAGCCCGAGATTAAAAAAGGTTGGAATTTTGGAGTTTTGCCAACCATTACCTACAACTCCGATTTGGGTTTCCAGTACGGTGCCCTGGTTGACCTTTATAATTATGGCGATGGTAAATTATATCCCAATTATTATGAAAGAATTTACGTGGAGTGGTCGCGATTTACAAAAGGATCTGGTATTAACAACCTTTCATTTGAATCAAACAGGTTGCTAAAAGGCCGCACCATCTTCTTTGACGTAATGTACAATCCGGATGACCAATATGACTTTATTGGCATGAACGGTTACGAATCGATGTACAACTTGGATTGGATTGATCCCTCGACCCAGGACTACAAAACCCGGATGTTTTATAAAAACCAAACCAAGCTTTTTAGAATTAAAATGGATGTGCTCAATCCAATTAACAAAAATCTTAACTGGACTGCAGGAGTAATTTTTTACAACATTGGCGTCGATACGGTGGATATAGGAAAGTTTAACAAAGGAAAAGATGATGTCGACAAATTGCCAAGCAACACGAGTCAACCAGGCCTTTATCAGCGTTATACTAATTGGGGTTTAATTCCTGAGAGCCAAAAAAACGGCGGTTCACTGATGGGCTTCAAAGCAGGGTTGGTGTACGACACCCGCGACAACTGGACCAGTGCTAACAAGGGAATATGGACCGAGTTTGTTTTGATGTACGTTCCCCCGTTTATCGGATCGGCAAATGCTAACTACATGAAGTTAAGCCTCATTCATCGTCAATACTTTACCATTGTAAAACATAAATTAACCTTTGCCTACCGGGTAGGATATCAAGGTGTTTTGTTTGGTGAAGAGCCTTTCTATGCCCAGCCTTACATGATTAATGTTACCATTAAAAACTCTATGACCGATGGTCTGGGTGGTAAAAAAACCATCAGGGGTGTAAAACGTAACCGCGTGGTAGGTAACGGCAAAGCCTGGTTAAATGCCGAGTTCCGCTGGAGGTTTGTGAACTTCGACCTTTTTCGCCAGCACTTTTACCTGGCCACCAACCTGTTTACCGATGCCGGCATGATTATCCAAAAAACGCCTGTCGAAAAACGTTACGACGAGATTGTAGCCGAACACCCGTTAACGGATGTCGCCTTTTGGGGAGCAGGTTATAACCAGTCTGATTATTTTAACTTCGGGGGAGAAAAGCTCCACGTTTCCTATGGAATTGGCTTGCGTATTGGCATGAATGAAAACTTTGTGGTAAGTGTTGACTATGGTAGAACCCTTAACCACCAGGATGGCGTATCAGGTTTCTACATTGGGTTGGGATACCTGTTTTAATAAATATCACACTTATGACAGGAAAGAGGCCGGCAATAGTTTGGCCTCTTTTTTTGCGAAACAAACTATTCACCTCCTTATGTATTTCCCGTTGTAAATAATAGTACTTTTGCAGCCATTTTTGATTCAGGTGCTTTTGCCTGATTAACACATTATTATTTATGCAGGAAATTAGAAACATAGCCATTATCGCGCACGTGGACCACGGAAAAACTACCCTTGTCGACCGTATCTTACACCAGGTAAAACTTTTTAGAGATAACGAGGAAGTAGAAGATTTAATACTCGACAGCAACGACCTTGAACGTGAGCGGGGCATCACCATCCTCTCAAAAAATGTTTCGGTACGCTATAAAGGTACTAAAATTAACATTATTGACACGCCCGGTCACTCCGACTTTGGAGGCGAGGTAGAGCGTGTTTTGAACATGGCAGATGGCGTACTGTTGGTGGTTGATGCCTTTGAAGGACCCATGCCACAAACCCGTTTTGTGCTGCAAAAGGCCATTGAGCTGGGACTCAAACCCATCGTGGTCGTCAACAAGGTTGATAAACCAAACTGCTACCCCCTGGAAGCACAGGAGGCAGTTTTCGAGCTGATGTTCAATTTGGGTGCTACCGATGATCAGCTTGATTTTCCAACCGTTTACGGATCCTCCAAAGAGGGTTGGATGTCGGATGATTATCAAAAACCGGCAACCGATGTTTCCTACCTGCTGGATGTCATACTCGAAACCATTCCCGTGGCAGAATTCGTGGAAGGAACACCCCAAATGCAAATTACCTCGATGGATTACTCATCTTATGTGGGCCGTATTGCCGTGGGGCGACTCACCCGCGGAATAGTTAAACCCGGGATGAATGTTTCGTTGATGAAAAAAGACGATTCCATTCAAAAGTACAAAATCAAAGAGCTATACACGTTCGAGGGACTGGGAAAACAAAAATGCAAAACCGAGGTGCTGGCCGGTGACATCATTGCCATCATGGGTTTGGAAGATTTTGAGATTGGTGACACCGTGGCCGATTTTGAAGAGCCTGAAGCCCTGCCACGCATCAAAATTGATGAGCCTACCATCAGCATGTTGTTCACCATTAACAACTCACCCTTTTTTGGTAAAGAAGGGAAATATGTTACTTCCCGTCATCTTCGTGACAGGTTGTATAAAGAGATTGAAAAAAACCTTGCCCTACGTGTGGAGGAAACCGATTCCGCTGATTCCTACCTTGTTTACGGACGGGGCATTCTTCACTTGTCTATTTTAGTCGAAACAATGCGCCGCGAAGGGTACGAGTTTCAATTGGGACAACCCAATGTTATCATCAAGGAAATTGACGGGGTTAAAAACGAGCCTATTGAAGCCCTTACCGTGCTTGTTCCCGAAGAATTT
>JANTGU010000162.1 GCA_024762735.1 Bacteroidales bacterium
AGCAAAGCATTCATGGGGATGTAGTTTTTATCAGCCACACGACGCATGATAAAACTGTTGTTAAAGGTGTCGAAGTAATCGTGCTTTTCGCCAATATCGAAAAAACGATAGTTGCGAAGACGGTAGGGTTGGTGTACCTGAAAATAAAAACAAATGGATCTCATATTCTTAATTTTTTGCATTTTTTTATTGATTGTTATGCCAGTGATTCGTAAATGGCTTTCACTTTGAGGGCGGCATTCTCCCATTTCAGGCTTTCTACCTCTTTTTTACCCAGTTCTTGAAACATGGTTGAAATGCCTTGGTAATGAAGCAGTCCGTAAATAGCATCAGCCATGCCATCTATATCCCAAAAATCAATTTTCAGGGCGTGAACCAATACTTCGGCTACCCCCGATTGTTTGGAGATGACCACCGGAACACTGGATCGCATGGCTTCTAAAGGCACGATGCCGAAGGGTTCGGAAACCGAGGGCATGACAAACACATCGCTCATTGAAAACACGCGGTTAACATCTTTTCCTTTTAAAAACCCGGTAAAATGGAATTTGTCGGCAATGCGTAATTGAGCCACCCGCTCAATCATTCGATGAAGCATGTCGCCCGAGCCCGCCATCACGAACCGAACGTTGGGGTCTTTTCGCAGGATTTTATAAGCAGCCTCGATAAAATACTCGGGGCCCTTTTGCATGGTTATTCTTCCTAAAAAGGTTACCAGCTTTTCCTTATAAGGTTTTTGATACCTGTTTACGTCTTCCAGCATAGAGTGGTCAACGGCATTGTGCACCGTGATGACCTTGTCGGGGTCAATACCATATCTGTTGATAACGATGTTGCGGGTAAGGTTGCTTACGGTTATCACGCGGTCAGCTTCCATCATGCCCTCGCGTTCGATATCGTAAACCAACTGGTTAACATTTTCGCCCGACCTGTCGAACTCGGTGGCGTGCATATGCACGATAAGCGGCTTGCCCGAAGTTTTTTTGGCGGCTATACCTGCCGGATATGCCAGCCAGTCGTGCGCGTGAATCACATCAAATTGCTCTTTGGCAGCCAATCCCGATGCTATGAGCGCGTAACGGGCTACCTCTTCCATGATGTTGATACCGTAAGAGCCCGAAAATTGATAATGCTTCGAAAAAACATTGCTGGTAAACGATTCACCGGTTTTTTTATTCTCTTCGTAGGTATTGCTGTACTCTTCAGGTGCAACATAAGGGATGATGTTGGAGCCAATTTCCATATACTTGATGTGGCTCCAATATTCTTTGTACTCCTCGTCGGTAATATCGAAGGGGACATCGCTGGCGTTAACCAGTTTAACTGCCTGTTGGTCTTCGTCGCCATACGCTTTAGGTACCACAAATATCACGTCAACATCGTGTTTAGCAAGTCCTTTGGTTAAACCAAAGCAAGCTGTGCCAAGACCTCCTGTGATGTGAGGGGGAAATTCCCAACCGAACATTAATGCTCTCATGTTTTTTCTATTTATTTTCTAACATCCATTTAATACGTAACAATTCGGCCACACTCCAGGCCTGCGAAATGGCTCCGCCGGCAGTAAAGGGTGGATCGCCGTTGTAAACCTCAGAAATGGTTCCGATTCCGGCTTCTGTCATCTCTGCTTCAAAGGCGTTGTAGTGTTCTTTGATTAACGGTTTTCCCACGTCGCCATGCAGCTTGAGGTAAGCCTCGGCAAAAGCTCCCAGCAGCCATGGCCATGCAACCCCTTGATGATAGGCTGCGTCACGCGAAGCTTCGTTGCCTTTGTAGCAACCCTTGTAATCGGGGTTTTTGGGCGAAAGGGTTCTTAATCCCCTTGGGGTTAACAGCTCATTTTTAACCTTTTCGACCACCATGGTCTGTTTTGCTTTGTCCAGCGGGCTGTAAGGAACTGCTACCGCGAAAATCTGATTGGGCCTGACGGCCATATCTTTATAGTTGTCATCCACGTAATCGGCCAGGTAACCCAGTTCCGGATTCCAGAAAGTGTCCGTGAAGCTCTTCTTAATGATGTCTGGCCATTTTTTCCATCGATTCACGAAAGTAGTATCACCTGCTTTTTCGGCCAGATCAAGACAAAACATGATGGCATTATACCACAGGGCATTTACTTCTACATCGTAGCCGGTGCGAGGCGTGGTTGGCTTTCCGTTGATAACGGTGTCCATCCAGGTAAGCGCTTTTCCTTTTTCGCCGGCCCAAATTAATCCGTTGTCATGCATTTTTATATTGTGAAGCGTACCTTTACTGAAAGCATTTAATATTTGTTTCATGGCTTTCCCGTACTCTTCCCAAATGGTGTTGGATTTGCCGGTTATGATGCTGTATTGATGCAGCGCCCAGAAAAACCACATGGATGAATCCACGCTATCGTACGAGGCATCTTCACCGTGGCCCACATTGGGGAAAAGCCCTCCTTTAAGTTGAGTCAACATGGTTTTGACAACCTCCTTAAAACTTTTTTCATCGTTCCGTGTTAAGGTCAATCCGGGAAGCGAAACAAAGGTGTCGCGGCCCCACCGGCCAAACCACGGGTAGCCTGCTATCACCATGGTTTTCTTTTCCTGCTTTACAATAAACTCTTCAGCAGCATTGATCAGGCAGTGCTCAAAACTGTCACGAGGGGTTCTTTTCTTAATTTCTGCCGAAAACTGGCGCTTGAATTGTGATGGTGTTTCCTCCTTTAACCCGGCGGATATCACGATGGAGTCACCTTTTTTCATGTCAACTTCAAAAAAACCGGGTACATATAAGTCTTCCGTAAAAGGATAACCTCTTTCCTGTTCTCTGATATATTCGATGTTGTAGTGCCAGTCGGGCACATGCGTGTAGCGCGGCTTGGACGAAAACTGCATGAACACCTTCGAATAGCCCTGGTACATTTGCCAGCTAATCCCGTTTTTTATCTCGCGATAGCTGGTGTCAACCCAGGTGTTGGCCGTCGAGAGCGAGTGTGTGTTTCGATAGGCCAAAAACGGACTGATTTTTAATGTCACCTTGTTTTGTGCATCCTCCAGCGTGTAGCGTATCAGAATGCGGTCTTCGTTTTTTGAAAAAATAAACTCCTTGACAAAAACAATCTGCCCCAGGCGATAGGTAATTTTAGGATTTGGTTCCGATTCGAAATTCCTGATGTATTTGTGCCCTTTGGGAGCGATAACGCCTCCCGCGAACATGCGGGCGCTCAAGTGAAAATCGTAGTTGTTGGAAGTGATGGTCTCGTCCAGTGTTGAAAGCAGTACGTGGTTTTTGTCGTCGATGAGCGGCTGTGGAACAATTAATAATCCGTGATATTTACGGGTATTGGTATTGATAATGGTGGAGCTGGCATAACTGCCTGCCCGGTTGGTTCGTAATAATTCCTTCGATAGCGAATACTGAAGGTTTATCAATTGGGTTTTGTCAAAATGTATGTAGCTCATATCCTATCTTTTTCGTGTCTTTTTCCAAACTTAATAATCGCTGCAAAGATAATTAAATCAGGCGATTTAAATTTTTTTTAGCGTTTCATTTTAGAAAGGTTAACAATTCGTTAACATGATATGAAACAGATGACTTTTTTAACGCTCATATCAATCGTTTGCACTGTTAATTTGATTACTATTGTACTTTAAAAATCATTACAAATTATGAAGAAGTTTAGTTTAATGGTTATGGTCTTGTTTGGTTTTATGGGGATGACCTTGGCTCAGCAGTTCAAAAAACCCCTGGATCATTCGGTGTACGATGGTTGGAAAAATTTAACCCATCAGGTTATTTCAAACAATGGCCAATGGCTGGGTTACGAAATCAATCCTCAACAAGGCGATGGCATGCTGTACCTGTATAATGTCGAAAGCAAAAAGTGTGATTCGGTGAGCAGGGGAGTGCAACCGGAATTTTCACCATTGAACCACTGGATGGCCTTCACCATAAAGCCGCAGTTTGACACCGTTCGCCGGGCGAAACTTAAAAAGCTGAAAAAGGATATGATGCCCAAAGATTCATTGGGTATTTTGCTATTAGATAGTAAAAGGGTTGTTAAATATGCCGGGCTTAAAAGTTTTAAAACTGCTAAAAATAATTCGGATTGGCTGGCTGTTTATCTTGAAAATGTGAAACCTCCGAAGGATACCACCACTTCCGACAGCACTTCGAATAAGAAACCTGCTAAGAAGAAAAAAGATAAGTTCTTTAAAAAAACAGGCAGGCTGATGGTGATAAACCCTGGTCAGGGTGATTCGGTACTTTTCGAGCATGTGAGTCATTTTGCCTTTTCAGAAAACGGGGCAGCCTGTGCCATGCTGCAGCTGTCAGGAGATAGTGCCGATTCGGTCAGGGTTGTTGTGTTTAACACCTTGCGGAAAACGACCCAAACGTTGTTTGATCAACCGGGATTTTCCAAAAATATCTCGTTGGATAAGGCAGGCAGGCAGGTGGCATTCACCTATTCGGCTGATACTGCCAAAAACAAGGTTTACGGTTTGTACTATTTCAATCTGAAGAAAAATAAACTTGTGGAGGTAGCCGGTTATAACCTCAATAAGCTGCATGAAGGCTGGTCGGTAAGCCCAAACGGCTCAATCTTTTTTAATGACGCAGGGAGTGAACTCTATTTTGGACAGGCTCCTAAGCCGGAGCCAGAGCCCAAAGATACTCTGACTAAAGATGAAAAGGTGAGTCTGGATATATGGACCTGGCACGATGAATATTTGCAACCCATGCAAAAAATCAGGGAGAAGGATGAGTTAAAAAGGAGTTATAAAACAGTCTTTTATCCGAAAAACAATCAAGTGGTTCAGCTCGAGGATGAAAACCTGGAGTCGGTATCCATCGATAAAAAAGCCGAAGGAAAATTTTCGTTGGGACAGGATAACAGACCCTATCGTATCATGACCTCCTGGGACGCGTACTGGTATAAAGATGTTTTTTTGGTTAATCGTGAAACCGGGGAGCGCAAACTTATCTTAAAAAAGCGTGATTCCAGGGTACTGCTTTCGCCCGATCAACAGTTTGTTCTATGGTATAACATGCAGGACAGCAGTTGGAACAGCTACAACATTAAAGCAGAAAAAAGTGTCAACCTTATGAGAGCTCTCAACACAGCTATTTATAACGTGTTAAATGATGTTCCCAGAGCAGCCGGCCCGTATGGCTTTGCAGGATGGACTAAAACAGGACAAGCAGTGGTTTACGGCCAATACGACTTATGGCAGGTTGATCCTTCGGGGAAGCAGGAAGCTAAAAACCTGACCCATGCTTTTGGTAAAAAGCATCATCTTATTTTTCGCTATCAGAAACTGGACAGGGATGCCCGCTATTTGCCGGAGGAGATGTTGTTGACGGCCTTTAACGACATAAATAAACAAGCCGGTTTTTACAAGTTGAACAGAAAGTCAGGCTTGTTACAAAAGCTTGTTATGGACGATTATATGTACGGCGACGTGCAAAAAGCCAAGGAGGCTGATGTGGTTTGCTGGACACGACAATCGTTTGCCGATTATCCCGATTTATATGTGAGTGATTTGACCTTTAGCAGGCCAATCAAAGTCACCACGACCAATCCTCAACAAAAAAACTATCTGTGGGGAACCGTGGAACTGGTTAGTTGGGTAACCTTTGACGGCGACACCATGCAGGGACTTCTGTATAGACCTGAAGATTTCGATTCCACAAAGAAATACCCGATGATGGTCTATTTTTACGAACGATACTCTAATTCGTTGCACCGCCATTATGTACCTAAACCAATTCGTTCGGTCATTAACTTTACCTATTACGTTAGCAATGGCTATATGATTTTTATTCC
>JANTGU010000163.1 GCA_024762735.1 Bacteroidales bacterium
AAAATTATACAAAAAAGCAAACCAAAATCAGTTGCACGCTAATTCTTATGATTGTATACTCTAATCCATTAAGATAAGCTAATTCTATAGGAGCTATGAAGAAAAAAAACAAAGAGGAATTGATCATCCTCACATGAAACGAATTTCGATTATTTATAAAATATTAATCTTTTTTATTGATTGATAGTTAGGTAAACAGACAGGCTTTTTATACATTTGCGGCCAATAATAAATTAAACCCGAAACAGCAAAAAACTATTTAATTATGAGTAAAGTAACTGATATTAACTCTGTTTTAAAAGAGTTAGGAATTGAAAAAATTAATAAAGGGGTGTCAACCGGTTCAGAGTGGTTTGATACCGAAGGTGCCATCACGTCATCATCATCCCCTATTGATGGTAAAGAGATTGCCAAAGTAAAAAATGCCACCCTCGACGATTACGAAAGAGTAATTAACAAAGCACAGGAAGCTTTTAAAGTATGGCGTCAGGTGCCGGCTCCCGTAAGAGGTGAAATCGTGCGCCAGATTGGCCTGGCACTGCGCGAGAAAAAAGAAGCTCTCGGCGCATTGGTTACACTCGAGATGGGAAAAATCTACCAGGAAGGACTTGGTGAAGTACAGGAAATGATTGACATTTGTGATTTTGCCACGGGTCAGTCTCGTTTGATTAATGGCACTAACCTGCAGTCGGAGCGTGTTAACCACCGCTTATCAGAACAGTATCACCCCTTGGGAATTGTTGGTATTGTAACCTCCTACAACTTTCCTGTGGCCGTTTGGGCATGGAATACAGCCTTGGCAGCTATCGCCGGTGATGTGGTCATTTGGAAACCATCTTCAAAAACACCGTTGACAGCTATCGCTACCCAGCGCATCATCAACAATGTTTTAAAAGAAAACAAGGTACCCGAAGGTGTATTCAACCTGGTGATAGCCAAATCGTCGGTTATGGGCGACAACTTTCTTGCTGACAAACGTATCCCGCTGATGTCGGTAACCGGCTCCACAGCTGTTGGTAAGCGTGTAGGTGGTATCGTTGGCAAACGCCTTGGCAAAACCATTCTTGAACTCGGTGGTAACAATGCCGTAATTATTGCGCCCAGTGCCGATATCCAGATGGCTGTCATGTCAACGGTTTTCGGAACGGTTGGAACAGCCGGACAACGCTGTACCACTACCCGTCGTGTCATTATTCACGAAGACATTTATGATGAAGTACGCGATAAATTTATTGGGGCTTACAAAAATGTGGTTGCCAAAATTGGTAATCCATTGGACGAAGACTATTTGGTTGGTCCTTTGATTGACAAGTACTCTGTAGAGTTGTTCCAAAACGCGGTAGCTAAAGTACAGGAAGAGGGTGGTAAAATCCTCTTTGGTGGTGAAGTACTTACCGGTGAAGGCTACGAATCGGGCAACTACGTGGTACCATGTATTGCGGAAGCCGAAAATCATTATAAAATAGTACAGGAAGAAACTTTTGCTCCTATCGTGTACTTTATCAAGTACAAGGGCGACATCATGAATGCCATTGAAATTCAGAATGATGTTCCTCAGGGACTTTCCTCAGCCTGCTTTACCCTGGACATGCGCGAGGCCGAAACATTCCTATCTTACGCCGGTTCCGACTGTGGTATTGCCAATGTAAACCTGGGAACCTCGGGAGCCGAAATCGGGGGTGCCTTTGGCGGTGAAAAAGATACCGGTGGCGGACGTGAGTCAGGTTCTGATGCCTGGAAAATTTACATGCGTCGTCAAACCAACACCATCAACTACAGCACCGACTTACCCCTTGCACAGGGCATTAAGTTTGATGTTTAATTTTTAACTTCGAAATAAAAAGCCTCGTGTAAACTAATTACACGAGGCTTTTTTTTAACGCACAAAAACTACTCGCTTATGCCCTGCTGGACATATCGGGTGGCTTTAACATGACTCAGGAAACTACGAGTGTCCCCCAACCACAATACGCATTATTTTAATATTTAAAATCAACCATCTCCAGGCTTGATAAATAATGCATCTCCTGAAAAACATGGTGATTTTGGTGGGCATAGGCGGATACGATTCATCGGAATATGCCTCGGTACGATTTTGATTTACATCTTCAGCCATAATATTTTTATTTTTTATTGTTTCAATTCAGTTTTCTATTCGGGCAGTAGCCACCAGAGAGGGTATCCCTTGGCTTTATGCAAGAACATGTAATGCATAAACCATTTCAGCCAGTGGCCAGCCAAACCTGCTTCACCTACTGTATAGCTCAAATCGCGGCCATATTTCGGGTGCTTGTCCCAATCCTGTACAATAGGGTAAACCGTCATGGTGGCAGCAGCGCCGTTTAGCAAGCCGTATCCGGCTGACACAATACAGGCGGCACCCATTTTAGCCATAGAGGCTTTATGTTTCATTTTCGGCTCACCCGATTTAATCCAGTCAATAATGTTATCGGCAATAATTTTACCAATTACGCCCGACGGCATTCCCGTACGGGGAGGAGCCGGAAAAATAGCGGTTCCATTAGGACTTTTCATCGGTTTGGAAATGGAATGCGGCGGTGCAAAAGCAATACCGGCAGCAAAGATATTTCCATAATCAGGATTTTGATAAGTAGATGGCCAGTCGTTGGCACTCCACTCTTCAAAAGGTTTTGGCGTATAGTCGGCATCCACCACCATAAAGCCGTTGGGCTTAAATAGTTTGGAAGTGATGTCTTCACCGTTTTTATCGGCAGCCGTAATTCCATTTCCTGTGAAGGCAGGAATGAGCATTGCAAAATCGTAGGCTATATCACTTTCATTGCCATCCAGGGTTTCGTAATAAATTTTCGATTCATCAACCTTTTTAACGCCGGCACGCTTAATCCATTTTATGTCGCGTTGTTTCAGAAACGACTCGGTAAAAGTTTTGGTATTTGTAATGTAGCCACCTCTTTTAATATAGGCACCCCCCATACCAAAGTCACCCAGTTCATACTCGTTGGTGAGCCATGTAATTTCAGCCAAATGACTGAGCTTTCTTCTTTTAAGCTCCCAGGCAACGTTTAAAATATATTCAAAGGCAGCACCCTGGCAGGTAGCCCCGGGATGGCCTGTTCCGATAACAAATTTCTGTTTTTCACCCTTTTTCATTTTTTCAATAGCCACCTGAAATTTCTCCCATGCTTCTGCTGCGTGACTAAAAGAACATACTGAAACGGTATGTTGTCCGGGACCAATACCGGGTGTTTTCTCAAAAGCGAGTTTGGGACCCGTAGCATTAATTAAGAAGTCGTAATCCACGGTCTCTTTTTGTCCTACTTTATCCTGCCCGGTGTATTCGATGGTTACGAACGGTCTTTCCGAATCTTTAGACCCCTCGGGATGAATGGATAGTGCTTTTGCCTGTTTAAAGACAATGTTTTGCTTTTTATAGCGATTTTCGAGACGAAATTTTACCTGGTCAGGCGTCATCCTGCCCACACCAACCCAAATGTTCGACGGAATCCAATGATAATGCATGGTAGGTGCAACCACCACCACCTCATGCTTTCTGCCTAACTTCTTTTTAAGCCATGCCGAAGCTGTATGTCCCGAAACACCGGCACCCAAAACGACTACTTTTGCCATAATCTGTATTTAGTTTAAATTAAAAATCGGGTCAAATGTACTATTAATTTTTCATATATACAAGGAGTAACCAAGGTGTTACAGCTATTCGGGATTTAAAAAAAAGGATTAAAGCACTAAAAAGTCAATCGATTTAAAGAAATATTTAAATTTGAACAAAAAATCGATGAGCGTAAAAAGCCATATTCCGAACACGATAACCCTGATGAATTTAACCATGGGAATTGCTTCCATCTATTTTTCATTTCAGGGCACACAAGAGCATTTAGCTGTGGCAGGTTATCTTATTTTCGCAGCAGCTCTGTTTGACTTTTTTGATGGTTTTGCCGCCAGGCTTCTGCATGCAAAATCTGAAATTGGATTACAGCTCGACTCTCTTGCCGACATGGTATCGTTTGGGGTAGCCCCCGGTTTTATCATTTATCAAATGATTGTTTTAAGCCATGGCAAGCCCATGGATATGGTTAGCGGCTTCAACTTGTTTACCTTGTGGGCCATTTTAATTCCCTGGGGTGCTGCCTTGCGATTGGCCAAATTTAATGTGGATGATAGTCAACAGATGGGCTTTAAAGGAATGCCAACTCCTGCACTGGCATTTTTAGTTGCTTCGCTGCCTATTATCAGGGTAACCTTATACACCAACCAGGGAATGATTTACATGATTTTTACCAACTCCTACTTTTTAGCAGCCACGGCCATTGCCGGTTTCTTTTTAATGACCAGCAGTTTCCCCATGTTCGCGCTAAAGTTTAAAGACTATAAATGGAAGGGCAATGAGTTTAGATACTCCTTTTTACTAACATCTTTAATTATTCTGATTCTTTTTAAAATAGTGGCCATACCCTTTATTATTGCACTATACCTGTTTCTTTCGCTTATCATATACCTTTCAAACATGCAATACGATTAGCATCAGCTTTTCTTTTTTCGCAGTTCAAAGTTTTTGCCGAGGTACACTTTTCTAACATGCTCGTCAGCGGCCAGCTCTTCAGCAGTTCCTGCTTTTAAGATAGATCCTTCAAAGAGCAGATAAGCCCTGTCGGTAATGGTTAACGTTTCGTGGACATTATGGTCGGTAATTAGGATGCCAATGTTTTTCTCTTTTAACTTGGCTACAATCGACTGAATATCTTCAACGGCAATGGGATCGACTCCTGCAAAAGGTTCGTCAAGCAGGATAAACTTGGGATCCACTGCCAGGGCACGGGCAATTTCGGTACGGCGGCGTTCTCCCCCCGAAAGCTGTATGCCTTTACTCTTACGGATATGTTGCAAACCAAACTCATCCAGCAGCGATTCCAGTTTTTCTTTACGCTGCTGTTTGGTTAAATCGGTAAACTCCATCACGGCATTCAGGTTATCTTCCACCGAGAGGTGCCTAAACACCGAAGCCTCCTGAGCCAGGTACCCGATTCCCTGCTGGGCTCTTTTATACATGGGCATCTCCGTGATTTCCCTGTCTTCCAGGTAAACATGACCGTCGAAAGGTTTGATGAGCCCGACAATCATGTAAAAAGTGGTTGTTTTCCCTGCCCCGTTGGGTCCCAGCAAGCCCACAATCTCACCTTGGTTAACTTCCACCGAAACGCCTTTGACAACGGTCCGCTGTCGATATTTTTTTATCAGATTCGTGGTGTGCAGCTTCATCTGTTTTTTGTTTTACTTATTGCTTAGAAAGAATCTCCCAAAACGCCATCGCCTCACGAGCAGAAGTTATAATAACGGGAGCCTCCCGTCACCGGTTCAAAAAAACGCTGTAATGGTTTTAAAACTACCGAACTCCAAATGCATCAAATATTTTAATTGCACCCGCAAAATTGTCCTTTTACTTGTAACCCCCTTATGGTGTCTAGGTTTTGTTTGCAACGTTTCTATTTATCACTCTGTTTATCTATTAAATCAAAAATTAAATTTGTCAAAGTTTTTACATCACTGTTGATTGTACCTTGCATATATTGATCATAAATATTTTTATCATCCGGTGGATTCAAATTCAATGTCAATTTTTTTTCCAATGCTAATAATCGTAAGAATTCTCTTTGGGTTCGTCCGTTTCCTTCCCTAAAAGGATGAAGGTAATTAACACTGTCCAATATTTCAGCTAAATTCTCAGCAATTTGAAGTTTGTTGTCCTTGGAGATTTTTTTGTAATCCGAAAT
>JANTGU010000164.1 GCA_024762735.1 Bacteroidales bacterium
CAGGTGATATCACCGGTGGTCTGCCCAGGGTAACCGAGTTGTTTGAGGCCCGTAACCCATCTGATCCTGCTGTTGTAGCCGAAATTGATGGGGTGGTAACCTTTGGTAAAAAACTGAAACGTGGTAACCGTGAGGTAATCATTACTTCAAAAACCGGGGATGAAAAACGCTATCTTGTTTCCACGGCCAAACAGATTCTTGCCCAGGAAAATGACTTTGTAAAATCGGGCACACCCCTTTCGGATGGTGCCATCACGCCAAGCGATATTCTTGCCATTAAAGGACCCATGAAGGTTCAGGAGTATATCGTGAATGAGGTGCAGGAAGTTTACCGTTTACAGGGTGTAAAAATTAACGACAAGCACTTCGAGGTCATCGTGCGTCAGATGCTGCGCAAAGTACAGGTTGAAGACCCGGGTGATACCCGTTTCCTTGAAGGAGAACTGGTTAACAGAATCGATTTCCAGGAAGTAAATGATGAAATCTTTGGCATGAAGGTGATTGAAGATCCGGGTGAATCAGAAACGCTGAAAGAGGGTATGATTGTTTCGGCTCGTAAGCTGCGTGATGAGAATTCCGTATTGAAACGCCGTGATAAAAAGCAGGTGATAGCACGTGATGCCCGTTCGGCAACCGCCCGTCAGGTGTTGCAGGGAATTACCAGAGCATCGCTGCAAACCAAGAGCTGGATTTCAGCCGCATCGTTCCAGGAAACTACTAAAGTGCTTACCCAGGCTACCATCCAGGCTAAAGCGGATGAGCTGACAGGGTTAAAAGAAAATGTTATTGTGGGTCATAAAATCCCGGCAGGTACCGGCTTGCGCGACTATAATGACATTATTGTAACATCAAGAGCTGATCATGAGGCTATGCAGGCGAAAGCTACGCTTGCATCCACCGAAGAAGAGGCTATTGCTGAAGAAGATGAATAAATTAACCGAAAATAAAAAGCGTTGCCTTCTTGGGTAACGCTTTTTTTATCCAAACCTTAACATACTATGGAAAACAAACCAAACCAGAATAAAATTAATATCGAGTTAAGCGATGAAGTAGCCGAGGGCATCTATTCAAACCTGGCGGTTATCAGTCATTCGCACTCCGAGTTTATTGTCGATTTTGTTAAACTGATGCCCGGCTCGCCGAAAGCAAAAGTTAAATCGCGTATTATCCTTACGCCGGAGCATGCCAAACGCTTGCAGAAGGCACTACAGGAAAATATTAACAAATTTGAAAAGATGCATGGTCCCATTAAAGAGAGTGGAAACGATGGTTTTCCCCCGTTTTCGATGGGGGGTCCCATTGCACAAGCGTAAATATCAAAACTATGTTTTTAAAAACCCTTTCTGCTTTCGCAGCGAGGGTTTTTTTGTGTACTATTTTTCGGTAACAAATCTGGATTGCTTTCCTGTCATGCTTTTAATGGTAAGCTTTAGCACGACTATATAATCGACAGCGCTGCTATGGTACGTATTGTCGGTTTTGCCGTGTTGTATCATGATATAGTTTAACCCGGCTGTTTTTTCCTCGCGGTCAGTAACTATTGTTATCTCACCGGTTCCAATGATTGAGCGGTATTTGGTGGTCCATTTGCATGAAACCTCGTCTTTAATGACCTCGTGATCCAGCTCAATCTCGAACCCAACCTTGTTGTTATTTCTGATTAAGTCAAGTTTTCTGCCTTCCGGAGCCCCATGGAAATACAAGTTGCCTTGATGATAACCAAAATTCATAGGAACGATATAGGGATATTCATTGTCAAAAAAGGCAACCCTGCATATTTCAGCTGTAGTAAGAATTTTATGAAGTAATGCCTCGTCGGTAATCTCTTTGTCTTTTCTCCGCATCGATTTTATTTTTTCCGGCTTTGATAATGGGGAAGTTAATTTTTAGAGACAGCACTTCGTATTCTTGCGATGCTCTGTTTATCCGGAAACCTGTGAACGGTTTCGTTGATAAGTCTTTTAATTTTTTCTGGTTGATTGGAGCGCATGTAAAATTTCAGCAATGCGAGATAACTGTCCAGTAATTCGGGACGCTTGTCAATACTTTGAATCAAATACTTTTCAGCCTTTTCCTGCTGGCCAAAAAATTCGTAGAGCATGGCAATGTTGAAGTCGATGCGCTCGTTTTCAGGTGACAGTTCGGAGGCTTTCAACAGGTTGGTCAACGATTGCTGATATTTTTTGTTTTCTGACAAGATTAAACCGTAGTTATAGTAACCAGCGCCATCATTGGGATTTTCATTAACGTAACGCTTTAGCTGCTCCTCTGCTTTTTGTGCCATACCCATCACACTATACAAGTGGGCCAGGTTCATTCTTGCAGGACTCAACTCGGTATCCTGTTGGAGGGCTGCCAAATACATTTTTTCTGCCTCTTTGTTTTTCCCCTTTAAAGCGTAGTAGTTGGCCAAATTGTATTTGCCTACCGGGAAATCGGAGTTAAACAGCAATACCTGGTAATTTTCACTGTCAACTTTTTGGAGTGCTGTTTTTTGTGATGCTGACAGCAGTGAAGTATCAACCTCGCGGATTCGCTGATACGCGGCCAGACGCACTGCTTTTAAGCTGTCGTTTAACAACCTTGATAATCTGTTAAGGCTCTCTTGTGAATTCAGGTTCATGCGTCTGACGGCGGCCAGACGAATGGATGGCTCACGGTTGGTGAGTGCATGCATCAGCAGGTTGTTGTTGGTGTCGGTGTTGTTCACAAGCATGGTTAAGGCCACGCTACGAATAGGTGCAGAGTACAAGCTGTCAATAAAGATATTGCGCAAGTCAACATCTGCATGCGGGCTGGATGTTTTGGCTTCGTTAAAGGCTTCACCATATTGGAAATGACGGCTTTCGCCAAACCATTTTACAATATTGTTTGCTGCCCATTGGTTCGATTTGTCAGTGTGGCATTGGTTGCAGGCGTTGGGAGTACCCAGCTTATCCGACAAATCCGGACGGGGAACCCTAAAGCTATGGTCGCGACGATAATCGACTCCCATAAAGTTCTGACCGTGCATGTGACAGTTGATGCATTGGGTTCCCGAACCTACTTCAAACTTGACGCCTGCTGCCGAGACAAGCCCTTCACCCTTTTCCCCGTACCCTTTATGATGGGTATGAGCAGGAACATCATAATCTTTGGACAGATGACATTGGTGACAAAGTTTGTTGCCCTGAAAACGTAATTTTCCCGAGTGGACGTTGTGACAGTTGTTGCATTGTACATCGTGCATGTACATTTTGCTTTGAGTAAATGAGCCATACACGTAGTCTTCCGAACGAATCTGCCCATCGATATACCAGTTGGGTTCCATGGGCAAGGAAGGCTCGATATAGTTGTAGATGTGGTTGGATTTGGCATCATAGTCGCTAAAATTGCTTCTGCGCGCATGACAACGGGCACAGTTATCAACATACTGTTTGTTGTTAAGACCGCTTGTTTTAACCGCCAAAGCGTAGTTTGTAATTTTCCCACGTGCTTTTTCCGACTTCTTAGCCCATTGTAGATGTTCCGAACCCGGCCCATGACAGGCTTCACAGCTCACATCGATTTCCGACCAGGTGGTATGATACGAATTTGTTTGAGGGTTATAGTTTTTTTTAAGGTTGGTAGAGTGACAATCGGCACACATGGAATTCCAGTTTTGTGCCTGGTTGGTCCAGTGCAGCCAGTTGGTATGCGTTACCGACATGTTTTTGTACACGCTGTCGGCCATGTAAAACCAGTTGTGATCTTTGCTATTCCAGGTAAGTGCCAGGGTTTGCAACCGACCTCCCGGAAACTCTACCAGGTAATTCTGCAACGGGTAATGACCAAACACGTACTTAACCAGATACTCATGCATGTTGCCGTCTTCGCCGTCGGTGTAAACATAAAACAGACTATCTTTTTTATAAGCCTTATGGGTTTGGCCTTCTCTTTCTAGCAAGGCATTGTTAAAGTCACCTAACACGGTGCTGTCGTTGGCAACATCCATGGCCAGATCATGGTCGGAGCCTTTCCAGTCGTGATACTCTTTTTGATGGCATTCGATACAAGCAGATCGTCCAACATACTCCGGTGAAAAAGCCGTATTCTTCCGGTCAGCCAAATCTGAACAGCTGGTAATAAAAAAGAAGGAGAACAGGGCTGACGCGATCAAGCCGAGCGCTACAAATATTGGATTTTTAATCAATTTACTTTTCATCGGAAAAAAATAGCTTTATTCATTAGGATCATGATGGAACGTGTAACCTACTGTCCATTCAAAAAAATCAGCCACTCCTTTGTGTGCTTTAATGGTTAATCCAGCATGAATATGCTTGCTCAATCGGTAACGAATCCCCGCTCTTTCGTAAAAGGGAGTCAATTCGTTGTTCTCTATGTTTCTGTGCAGGTAGATTCCAATCCCTAAAGGAACATACAACCTCTTTGTTAATACCCATTCCCAGGAGCCCACGATGGCATAGGAGTATGATTTTGAGAAATCTGATGCGTCAGAATCAATTCTAAGAGGAGCACCTGCAGCGTAGAAGAGGTCGAGACCGAGGCCAATTCTGTATTTATAACTAACCTGTCGTAAAAAGTTTACGCTTAAAGCGGCTTTTAAATAATTATCGCCACCCACTTCATAATTTTTACTACCGGCCATAAAAGAAATATTCACCAGATTATGTTTTAAATAGTTAGGAATGGGCTTTTTAAATTGATGGATGTTTTCTTTGGAAAGTTTATAGCTTACGCCCAGTGTGACAGGTATCAGGTTGATTCCGTAATTTGGTAGCTTAAAGGAACCGTTGGAGAAGTGTTTAAACCCGATGGAGCCATTGAGTGCCCATTTTTCATTAAATTTATAATTTACCGTTAATGCAAGATGAACATAACAATTTCGATAGGATCCTACAAAAATATTGGCCGGATTACTAAGGGAGTCGTAAGGGTTAAAGTTGTATGAAAGGCCAAAAGCACCCGAATAGGAAAAGGTCCATTTTTTAAGCTTCTCAAAGGCAAAAGGAATCGTTAAAAAGAAATAGAGGGCATTGGGTTCGCCAATTTCTGCCTGATGAAAAGTGGAACTGTACCAGCCCACTCCAAAATAGGGTCTTCGGTAAACATTGCTGTATAGGTCGTTAGGATCACTCATTCTAAACCCCAGCCTTATATCAACCCCATTGTAATAACTGCTTTGAGCCAGCTGATCGGCTACCTCAAAGCCATTACCCAGCATTGCCCCGTTTTCTACTCTTACATCCAGGTACTTAATAGACTTTTTTTTGTGCTGGTAATTGTTGGTGTCATTGGTTTGAGCAAAAATACCTGCTGATAAAAAAAGCAGTGCCAGGGCCAGCCCAATATTTTTAAAAGTCATGCTTGTTGCTTTTGGTTCGATTTATTTTCTTCAAAAGTAAACTATTTCTTTTTTAAATTTTGGGTAAGGATCAGTCAGGTTGAATTTTGGACATTTTATTTTTCAAACGGAAAAACCACTTTCCAGTCCTTTGCCATATCAATGATTGTCCAGCCATCTTTTATTGCCTGATCTAAACCTTTATCGAAACGTCCAATATGTGAGTTTCTATCATAAGCCCACTCCCGTAAACTGTCAGTGTGGTGCACATACAACATGAAACTTTTGTATTGGTTAGAGGCTGCATATTGCATCATTTGCAGATCGCCATCGGAGTTTCCGCAGGCGAACACCGGTTTTTTACCAATTATTT
>JANTGU010000165.1 GCA_024762735.1 Bacteroidales bacterium
GTTTGCAAAGACGTTTCGGGTATTGACCTATAGAGTCAAAAGAAACCGGCTGCATCTCCTTGTTAGCAAAACAAATGCCACTTAAAAGACGATGGAACTGATTTTTTTGTATTTTGGTCAATGCGATGAAATGAAATTTCCATGCAAGGTAAAGTGTCGTTTTTATTTTTTGTACTGTTGCTTAGCAGCTGCCTGAACGTACCCCAAAAAAAGTGCGACGAAAAAGCGGTGCCGGACAATATTGAAGCAAATGCTGACTTGCTTGATACCATATTAAACAGGGGCAAGCTTATTGCCCTGACCAATTACAGTTCCACCGACTATTTTGTTTATCGCGGACAGCCCATGGGGTATCAGTATAACCTTGTTTCAAGGTTTGCCGACTTTTTACAGGTGGATCTGGAGATGCGTGTTGAAAAAGACCTTGTTAAAAGTTTTCAATACCTCGACTCGGGAAAGGTGGATTTGATGGCCATGGGGCTTACCGAAACAACCAACCGTAAGACCAAACTCCGATTTACCAAACCTATCATGTTTACACGACAGGTGTTGGTTCAGCGCAAACCGGAAGGTTATCAAAAGATGCAAACCCGCGATGAGATTGAATCACATCTACTGCGAAACCCCCTGAAACTGGCAAAAAAAACCGTGTATGTTCACCGGGGAACGGTGTTTGTGAGCAGGTTGAAGGCGCTGATGAACGAAATAGCCGACACCATTTATATTGTGGAAGATGAACGCGAAACCGAGCAGCTCATTGCTGCCGTTGCCAACAAGGAGATCGACTATACTGTTGCCGATGAACATGTTGCCCTGGTAGATGCTGCCTTTTATCGTAATATCGACACCAAGACCTATCTCAGTTTTCCGCAAAAAGTGGCGTGGGCGGTACGAAGTGACCAAAAGCGGTTGGCAGATACCATTAATTACTGGCTGGATCAATTTTATAAAACCCTGGATTCCCGATTGCTCTACAACAAATATTTTAAAAACCTATCCTCGCGAAGAAGGGTAAATAAAAGCCTTTATAACTCTTACGGAAAAGGTCATTTGTCGCCTTATGACGACCTAATTAAGAAAGCAGCAAAACAGGTTGGCTGGGACTGGCGTTTGCTGGCTTCGGTGATATATCAGGAATCGGAATTTAAACCCAATGTTGTTTCGTGGGTGGGTGCCCGGGGCTTGATGCAACTGATGCCTGATGTGATGGAAAAATATGGGGTCGATTCAACCTCTTCACCGGAGGTGCAAATAATGGCCGGTACGAACTATTTAAAGTCGCTGTTCCGGCAGCTTCCCGATTCAATTAGTGATTCTACAGAGCGAATCAAGTTTGTGCTGGCTGCTTACAACACCGGCATGGGACACGTTTTTGACGCCCGTCGCTTGGCCGCTAAATATCACAAAAACCCTAATATCTGGACGGACAACGTTGACTATTTCATCCTGCATCTCTCCGAAAAAAAATATTACAACGATCCCGTGGTCAGAAATGGTTATGTCAGAGGAAAAGAAACCTATAACTTTGTGGTCGAAATTTGTCAACGATATAAAATATATAAAACACTGATTAGGGATAACCCTAAGAAAAAATAAACCCATGAAAAAAATAATCAATACCACCAAAGCGCCCAAAGCCATCGGGCCTTACAGCCAGGCTGTTGAAATGAATGGCATGCTGTTTATTTCGGGACAAGTTCCCCTCAATCCCGAAACCGGTAAAATTGTTGAAGGCGGCATTACCGAACAAACAGAACAGGTGATGAAAAACATTGGTGCCATTTTAGCCGAGGCCGGTTACACGTTTGCCAACGTGGTAAAATCAACCTGCTTGTTAAGCGACATGGCAAACTTTGGTGCCATGAACGAGGTGTATGCCCGCTATTACCCCAACAATCCACCTGCCCGGGCTGCTTTTGCTGTTAAAGAGCTACCCCTGGGCGTGATGGTTGAAATAGAAACCATAGCCATTATCGGGTAAAAGGGTTGTTAACGTTTCTTAATTAAGCTTTTTAATTTCTTTTTTGATTGTAACATTGCACGGTCTCACTCGTCTAATGTTGCATATGATTAAGCTTGAAAATATTCACAAAAGCTACCGCATTGGTAAAAGCGGCTCGTTGCATGTTTTAAAAGGCATCGACCTTAATGTACGAGAGGGGGAGCTGGTTTCCATCATGGGGTCGTCGGGATCCGGAAAATCCACGCTGCTCAACATCCTTGGCATTCTTGATAATTACGACAAGGGAGCCTATTACCTTAATGGGAAGCTGATGGCCAACCTTTCGGAACGAAAAGCCGCTTTTTACCGCAACCATACCCTGGGTTTCGTGTTTCAGTCGTTTAACCTGATCAGCTTTAAAAATGCCATGGAAAACGTGGCGCTTCCCCTCTATTATCAAAAGGTGAGCCGGAGAAAAAGAAACAAGCTCGCCATGGAGTACCTCGATAAGATGGGGTTAAAGGAGTGGGCAACCCACCTGCCTTCGGAACTTTCGGGGGGGCAAAAGCAACGGCTGGCGATTGCCCGCGCGCTCATTTCAAAACCCAAAGTCATTTTGGCCGATGAACCCACGGGAGCGCTCGATTCAAAAACTTCGCAAGAGGTAATGGATTTACTGAAAGAAATTAATGCCGGCGGAATTACTATGATAGTGGTTACCCACGAGCACGACATTGCCGAGCAAACCAACCGGATTATTCATCTTAAAGATGGCATTGTCGAAAATGATGTCAACGATTCGGAACAGAAGAAAAAAGTTTTTGAAAGTCTTATAGCCGAGGAGATTTAGCAGATGGACTGGGATAAATGGCAGGAAATACTAAGCACCATCAGCAAAAATAAGCTGCGCACTTTTTTAACAGGATTCAGTGTGGCCTGGGGTATTTTCATGCTCATTATTTTGCTGGGTTCGGGACAAGGATTAAAAAATGGCGTGGAGGAACAGTTTGCCGACGATGCCACCAACAGTATTTGGGTTTATCCGCGGCAGACATCCATTGCCTACCAGGGATACAAGCCTGGGCGGCGCATCGAATTGACCAATACTGATATTACAAGAACCCAAAACAGTATCAGTAACATTGACAACATCACCGGAAGGGTGCGGGTAAATGCTAAAAACATCTCTTACAAAAATAATTATGGAAGCTACAGCATAAGGAGTGTCCATCCGGCTCATCAGCAACTCGAAAACACCCTGATTACTGAAGGAAGATACATCAACCAAATGGACCTGGAAAATTTTAGAAAGACAGCAGTCATAGGCTCATTGGTTTCAAAAGACCTTTTTAAAGGCGAAGACCCCATTGGTAAGTACATCGACATTGATGGGATTGAATTTAAAGTGGTAGGTGTTTTTGAAGACAAGGGAGGTGAATCGGAAATGCGAATTATTTATTTGCCCATCACCACGGCGCAACGACTTTTTAAAGGGGGCGACAAGGTGAACCAGTTTATGTTTACCCTTCACAACGCCACCCTTGAGTCGAGTCAAAAAACTGTTGAAAAACTACGAACCCAGCTGGCCTCCGTGCACCACTTCGATCCCAAAGATAAGCGTGCCGTATGGGTGCGCAATCAATTTGAAAACTATCAAAAGGTGATGAGCCTCTTTTCGGGCATCAATATATTTATTTGGATTGTGGGCATCGGTACCATCATAGCCGGCATTGTGGGTGTTAGCAACATTATGATGATTGTGGTAAAGGAACGAACCAAAGAAATTGGTATTCGAAAAGCACTGGGAGCCACTCCTTTTTCGATAGTGAGCCTGGTACTGCTCGAGTCGGTGGTTATCACCAGCCTGGCGGGATACATTGGGCTGGCCGCCGGCGTAGGATTGCTGGAGTTGATCAACAAGTTTATGCCACCATCCGACTTTTTTCGGAATCCGCAGGCCAACATCACGGCAGCCTTAATGGCCACCGGCCTGCTTATTGTGGCGGGAGCCATTGCCGGATTTATCCCCGCGCGTAAAGCTGCCTCGGTGCAACCTGTTGAAGCCTTGCGTACCGAGTAAGAAAAGAAGAGAACGAAAATTATGAGACTAAGCGTTTTTGATATCGATAACTGGCAGGAAATTTTCAGCTCGCTGAAAAAAAACAAGGTGCGCACCTTTTTTACCTCCTTTGGCGTGTTTTGGGGTATCTTTATGTTGGTGGTGATGATGGGCTCGGGCAACGGCCTCAAAAACGGGGTGATGGATGATTTTGGCGACTTTGCTACCAACAGCTTTTTTATGTGGACTCAGCAAACATCGATGGCCTACAAGGGGTTTAACCGGGGACGGCGATTTAATTTTCGTAACAGCGACATTCAATATGTGAAAGACAACGTTCCCGAAATCGGTCTCCTGGCGCCGCGCCTGCAAGCCGGGGGTTACCGCGGAGCCAGCAACGTGGTGCGCGGAAAAGAAACCGGTGCTTTTAACATATATGGTGACATGCCCGAATTTTTTCAGATTAATCCTTACACCATCATCAATGGACGCCTCATCAACAGTAATGATGTGAAGGATGTGCGCAAGGTTTGTGTTATCGGTTCTTCAGTAAAAGATATCTTGTTTAAACCCGATGAAGATCCCCTGGGTGATTACATCCGCATTCAGGGTGTTTACTTTAAGGTAATTGGCGTGGTAAAATCACGCAAAAAGGGAGGAGAAGCCGAAAGAGATGAAAACAGCATTTTCCTGCCCTTTACCACCATGCAAAAAACCTTTAATTATGGCGATATCGTGATGTGGTTCGCGGTGACTTCGCAAGATGATATCCCCGCTTCGGTAGCCGAAGAAAAGATGATAAAGGTGCTGAAAACAAAACACAAGATTAATCCAAAAGACGACCGCGCTATCGGGCACTTTAACGTGGAGAAAGAGTTCAACAAAATGACCGGCTTGTTTAGCGGCATCAGCTGGCTGATATGGGTAGTAGGTGCCGGTACCCTGCTGGCCGGAGCCATTGGGGTTTCCAACATCATGCTTATCATTGTGAAAGAGCGTACCAAAGAGATTGGCGTGAAACGGGCTTTGGGTGCTACTCCCATGGAGGTTGTGGTTCAAATTATTTTAGAGTCGGTTTTTTTAACGGCACTGGCAGGCATTATCGGATTAACCATCGGGGTGGCTGTTTTAACGGGCATCAATTATTTAATGGTCAGCAACAATGTTCAACTTGACATGTTTTTGCATCCCGAAATTGATTTTAAAACAGCGCTGTCAGCCTTAATCATATTAATATTTTCGGGGGCTTTTGCAGGAATGATTCCTGCTTATCGTGCCATTAAAATTAAACCGGTAGAAGCGTTGAGAGATGAATAGTTTAAGAAAAAGATAAAAGAGTTAATATAAAACCCCGATAGGGGTTAAATATGAATAGCCCGGGATTCCTGATAGCTATCAGGAATCCCGGGGATTAAAAAAGTACATACAGCGTTTTGGCGGGATTTTTGCTTTTTGGCAAAAATCGTGACAAAACATATAAAAAAATTGTAAAACAGAAAGATACCAAATATTAAACCTATGAAAACATTTTTTAAATTCCTTGGAATCATTGTCTTGCTGGGAGGCTTTGGATACGTGATGTATTTTTTATGGGACAAGTCGCAAGAAAAGCCCGTGGTTTACGAAACCCAAAAGCCCATTACCA
>JANTGU010000166.1 GCA_024762735.1 Bacteroidales bacterium
CTACTGGTTACGCACGATGCTCTTTCAACCTACCCTGTGCCCAGGTTGGTGGAAAGGTTTTTGGAGGAGGAAGAGATATAAGAATGCACCTGCCTGCCGCAGGCAGGGAATAGCGAATTTAGATTTAAGAAGGATGTAAGATTGAATTCAGGTTACAAAAAAACCCCGGCCAAGCATGACCGGGATTGCTTTCAAACCAAATTTCCTACCTTTGGATTTATCTCTTTTAATGACTATTGATGTTCGAACCAATATATTTTTCCCTGATTTGAGTTACCATCAACATCTTTATAATTGGCCCCAACTATAGCGTAATCAGAAGATATGGAAACATCCCAACCGAATAGATCAGATTCACTGCCATCAGAAGAGGTTAATTTTGCCTGTTCGCTCCAGCTGCTGCCGGTGCGATGGTAGATATAAGCTCTTCCCTGGGATGTGTTTGCTGCAACAGTTTTACCGTATGCTCCAACAATTAAGGAGCTACCGGAAAGTGATAGGCGTTTACCAAAATGATCTGTCTCAGCACCATCTGAGGCAGAGATAATATCTTGCTCACTCCAGGTTGTACCATCCCGCGAAAAAATATAGACTTCACCTTGTAAAGTGTTTGAATTAACTTCTTTATAGGGAGCACCTATGGCAACATAATCGCCCGAGATAGAAACATCACGACCAAAATGCTCTTTGTCTTCGGCATCGGAAGCAATAAGCGTGGCTTGTTCAGTCCATGTGGTACCGTTTCGGTGATAAATGTATGCCTCGCCTGGATTAACACTACTAATTTGTTTATAGTAAGCACCAACAACCGCGTAATCTTCCGATAAAGCAACACTACAGCCAAATTCGTCTCCAGCTGTGCCATCTGACGAAGTTAGAATTTGTTGCTCAATCCACGAAGTGCTAACGCGATGATAGATATAGGCTCCACCCTGGCTATTGTGTGGTCCTACATCTTTGCTCATGGCTCCTACAATGGCATAATTCCCTGAAATGGCAACATCGCAGCCAAAGAGATCATAGGCGGCACCATCGGATGCGGTAATGATATCCTGCTCAGTCCATGAGGTTCCACTCCGGTAAAAAATATAGACCTGTCCCTGATAACTGTTCGAACCCACATCTTTACCTTGAGCCCCTACAATGGCGTAGTCTCCTGAAATTGAAACGCTAATACCAAAATAATCATCTGACGTACCGTCAGATGCTGTTAAAATATCCTGTTCACCCCAGGTAGATCCATCAAAATAATAGATGTAAGCCTGACCTTGATGTGAGTTTGATCCAACGGTTTTATTATAAGCTCCGACAATGGCATAGTCGCCATCAATCGAAACGGAGTAACCAAAATAATCACTGGAGCTCCCATCTGAGGCTATAGCCTGACTTGTTTCGGAAGCATAGTTTCCTCCCCAACCACCGTTTGATTTGGTTAGCGAAACCCAGTCGGAGCCGTTAAAACCTTCAAAATCTTCGGTGGTGCTGTTCCAACGCACCATTCCTGCCTGAGGGGAATCTGAAGCGGAGTTGTCCCCAACTTTTACCGGTCCGTCAACATCCAGCGTGGCTTCCGGTGAATCGGTACCTATGCCCACCATTTTTCCGGTGTTGTAGATGGTGTCGCCATTTAAGGTCCACCCGCCGCCATTTACGGTGGCTCCGTCAGTCCAGGAGGCATTGCCCGAAGCATCCGATACCAGCACCTTGCCAGTCGATTCGTTGCCGTCGGTTAGCCGTAACGTGCCATCAATATCAAGCGAGGCTGCCGGCGAAGAAGTACCAATTCCCACCTGGTTATCATCCACAAACAAGGTTGCCTGGTTGGATATTTCCTCTTCTAAGATTTCAACTTCAAAAAGCGAAACATAGTTATCGGTTGTTGTTTGGTTATCAACTATTACTATTCGATAGTACTGGTAACTTGTTTCGTTGCTAATCGAATACTCTTTCCATCCATCGGTGGTCCAAAGCTGACTTGATTGAGAGTCGAGATTAGTCCATGAGGTACCATTTTGTGAAGCCTGAAATTGCCAAATGGCTGGCGAATGAGAGTAGTCAGAGGATGCATTCTCATAGTAAATACGGTATTTTCCGGCTCTTTTGCTATTGCCCGCACCCAGGTTATATCTAATCCATACCGGAAAATTACCGTTGTTGCTCCAGTAGCTTGACGTGTTGTCGTCGAAGGCCTTGTCGGCTTCATAACCCGGCCCGTAATACTCATATGCCGTGGCATTGCCACCACTACAGATGTCAGAGCCATAAGTACCGGTGTGCAGTGGGGTGGCTACTTCAAATTTTCCTGATGGGGTGGAGGTTCCTACTCCCACATTGACCAGACTGTCGGGATAGAGGCTCGTGCCATCGATTGTCCAGTCGGTGTTGCCGGTTTTTAACAGGGTCCACTGTGTTCCATCATAAAAGTAGAAGGAGCTGTCGGAAGTTACAAATACCAACAATCCGGTTTCGGGTGATGAAATGGCATCACGTTGCGTTTCAGTCATTCGCGGAAAGAGAATGCCTTTGTTGGTTGAGCTTACATCAAGCATGGCTGATGAGGATGCAGCTGCCCCGGTGGTGTTCACGGCAACCTGTGCCGCTGCCGGTTGTGTGGTAAACAGCAAAATCATCCATGTAAGGGCTGCAAAAAGGTTTAGTTGTAATCTTAATTTTGAAAGTAATGGTAATGTTTTCATGGCGTAAATTTTCATCAAAGATAGTTACTGGGTGAGGTTACACAAGTGAGAATGAGGGAGTGGGGGGTGTTGTTTAGTAAACGGTGGGAATTGGAGAATGAACGGTGGCTTTGCCCGTAACCAGGGGTCTGGCTTTGGAAAATATTTTGTTGGCGCACGGTTACAAACCGTGCGAGAGGTTTCCTTTCCGTAAAAGGCATTCTTCCAATAGGAGCAGGATGCTGCCTAGGAGATCCCTGCCCGACTGCGTCATTCAGGCGGGCTTCAGTCGTGCCTCCTTCAGGATGACGTTGGGGCTGGCTTTGGAAAAAGGTACTGTCACCCAGAGACCTAAGACCCCAAAAAGCATGGAGCCAACAAAACGCAATGACAAGAACCAGGTTGTCCTCCGGGCTGTCCGAAGGACTCCTTTGGAGAACCCCGGAGGAGAGAAGATAATAGTACGTACATCCTCTCTCCCCCGGGGTTTAGCCCGGGGGGTGTACGAATGTGAGTTATTAGTTATTTTGTTGAAATACTACAATTTACAATATTGTTGTTATTAGTAGATTGAAGGATGTAGATTTAAGAAGTATTGCTGATCGAACGACTTGTCCTTAAAATCCAGAAACGATTCAGGTTAAAAATGCAGGTTCTTACGTTCAAACAACAGCAGCCAGCTTACGCCAATGGTGATGGAGGCATCGGCAATGTTAAAGATGGGTCGGAAAAAGATAAAATGATTGTCGGGGCCAAACAGAAAGCCCGGCATCCACGCCGGTGCCTGTGAGCGGGCAACATCAATAATCGGAAAATAGAGCATATCCACCACTTTGCCATGTAAAAACGAAGCATAGCCATGCGCATCGCCCCCGGCAAAAATGGCCAGGGTATGGTAGGTGCTTTGGGTAAATATCATGCCGTAAAAAGCACTATCGATGATGTTGCCAAGGGCGCCGGCTAAAATAAGGGATGCGCTGAATTCAAGTCCCTTGTGGTTTCCTTTCCGGGTGAGGAAAAAGAGGTAAACCACGATTCCTAAAACCGCCACTATACGGAAAATACTGAGAAACAATTTACCCCATTGGCCGGCAAACTCCAGGCCAAAGGCCATACCATTATTTTCGGTAAAATAGAGTTTAAACCAATTCCCGATAACTGGCATCTCTTCGCCCAGCGTAAAGTGCAGTTTAATCCAAATTTTAAGCCACTGGTCTAAAACCAAAACGACCAAAGTGATAAGAAAAGTTTTTTTCAAAAGTTCGCGGGTATAAAAATTGGTATGGTATTACGAACGAAGATTTCTCTGATTCAGCTTGGCATCGATGCTCAGGGTGGCATGCGGTACAGCTCTTAATCGTTCTTTACTGATAAGCTTACCGGTAGCGCGACAAATCCCGTAGGTTTTGTTTTCGATGCGTACCAAGGCTGCTTCCAGATTTTTGATAAAGCGTTCCTGACGCGCTGCCAGCTGCCGGTTTTCTTCTTTCGACAACACATTCTGCCCCTCTTCCAATACCTTGAAAGTGGGTGAGGTGTCGTTGGTTGAATTATCACCCGAGTTGGTATAGGCATCAGTCAGTAGCTTTAAATCATCGTTTGCTTTTTTTAATTTCTCAAGGATGATTGCTTTAAATTCTTCCAGCTCCTCATCCGAGTAACGTGTCTTTTTTGTTTCCGTCGTGCTCATATCCTATCGTTTTTTTGGTTAAAAAAGAATTTCTAAAGATAAGAAAAATCTTTTTGTATCAACAGTTAAATTTATTTTTCCTTTTTACGAATGGCAATTTTCGCGGTAATCCCGTCAACTAGTTCGGGTTCATGCGTGGTTTCGTTTAGTTTATCAACCATTTCGAGCTCTGCCAGTGTTTCCGAACAAATGTAATTTTTAAAAGCAGTGAATGCCTCTTCGGTTTCGCTGTTTTTCTCGATGGTTAACACGATATGGTCGGTGACCTCCAGCCCGGTCTCTTTTCTGATATTTTGAACCCTGTTTACGAGCTCCCGGGCAAGACCTTCTTGTTTCAACTCGGGGGTAATCGAGATGTCCAGCGCCACGGTCAGGTTACCCTGGTTGGCCACAATCCATCCGGGGATGTCTTCGGTAGAAATCTCAACATCTTCAGGCGTAATTACCACTTCCTCATCGTTAATGGTTAGGGGGTATGATTTTTCCTGCTCCAGCTTTTTAATATCATCCTGGGTAAAGCCATTCACGGCTGCCGCAATCTGTTTCATCAGCTTGCCATAACGAGGCCCCAGCGCTTTAAAATTGGGTTTGATTTTTTTAACCAGCACCCCCGAATTTTCCGTGAGGTACTCGATGGATTTTACGTTAATCTCCGATAAGATAAGTTTTTCGACCGCCAGTACCTGTGCTTTAAATTTATCATCCAAAACCGGAATCATAATTTTGTTGAGTGGTTGACGTACGCGGTTATTGCTTTTTTTACGCAGCGATAGCGCCATCGATGATATTTGCTGTGCCAGCTCCATACGTTCTTCAAGATCCTTGTCAATCATGGCTTCGTCCACCTCAGGGAAGTCGGTAAGATGCACCGAGATATCCTCAAACCTGCCCGATACCCGGTTCAGGTCAGTAAACAGTCTGTCGGCGAAAAAGGGTGCAATGGGCGCCATCAATTGGGCTACGACTTCCATACTGCGGTAAATGGTTTGGTAAGCAGCAATCTTTTCTTTGCTGTAGTCACCTTTCCAAAATACCCTTCTCGAAAGACGCACGTACCAGTTGCTCAGGTGCTCGTTTACAAAGTACTGAATGGCACGGCCGGCTTTGGTTGGTTCGTAATTGGCGTAAGCTTCATCCACGGTTTTAATGAGTGAATTTAACTCCGACAAAATCCAACGATCCAGTTCACCCCGTTCCTCAAAGGGAATCTCCTCTTCGCTGTAAGTAAATCCATCGATGTTGGCATACAAGGCAAAGAAAGCGTAGGT
>JANTGU010000167.1 GCA_024762735.1 Bacteroidales bacterium
CATTTACGACCCCGAAATCCCTGTAAACATTTGGGAGCTGGGCCTCATTTATGACGTAAATGTGCAAGACGACGGGTTTACCAAAGTAACCATGACCCTCACGGCACCCAACTGTCCCGTGGCCGAAAGCCTTCCCCTGGAAGTCAAACAAGCGGTGTTGGACGTGAAAGGGGTTAAAGGTGCCGATGTTGAAATCACCTTCGACCCTCCCTGGGATCAGGATATGATCTCGGAAGAAGCCAGACTGGAACTGGGCTTGCTGTAACCTTTTTAAAACCAATTACTCCAATAATTTGTAATTGATAAAATTGATCATCCGCAATCCTGGCAACCATGATTTATCTTTTTAAATTACCTTAGCATCTAAACTTTCTGTATGTTTGCCGTTACCAAATTGTAAAACCATGCACTTAAGCAAAGATTATCCCAAAATTACCACCCACGTGTTGCAGGAGATGAAACAACGGGGTGAAAAAATTGCCATGTTAACAGGTTACGACTACTCCATGGCACGGCTGCTCGACGAAGCAGGCATCGATGTGATCCTGGTAGGCGATTCGGCTTCCAACGTGATGGCCGGCAACGTCACCACCCTTCCCATCACCCTCGATCAGATGATTTATCACGCTACCTCGGTCATGAAAGCGGTAAAACGGGCACTCGTGGTGGTCGACCTGCCCTTTGGAACCTATCAGGGAAACTCGAAAGAAGCACTTAACTCCGCCATCAGGATTATGAAAGAATCGGGGGCCAACGCCATCAAAATGGAAGGTGGTGAAGAAATTGTTGAATCCATCGACCGAATTCTTTCGGCTGGGATTCCGGTACTTGGCCACCTGGGACTCACCCCTCAATCAATCAATAAGTTTGGCACCTACGTGGTCAGAGCCACCGAAAAGGGTGAAGCCGACAAGCTAAAAAAAGATGCTAAAATTCTGGAAGCCAGAGGTTGTTTTGGTGTGGTACTTGAAAAAATCCCTTCGGGACTGGCTGCTGAAGTTACCAAATCGTTAACCATACCTACCATTGGCATTGGTGCCGGCGATAAAGTGGATGGACAGGTGCTTGTGTTGCACGACATGTTGGGCATTAACAAAGATTTTTCTCCCCGTTTTTTACGCCGTTATCATAACCTGCACGACGAAATTATCGGAGCTTTCGACCATTACATCAACGATGTTAAATCCAACGATTTCCCCAACGAGAAAGAACAATATTTTAAATAATGTTCCCCGACGAGCGCATCCTGCTTGAAGACAACCACCTGATGGTGGTGAACAAACTGCCTTCGGAAATTGTGCAAGGTGACAAAACCGGTGACAAACCGCTCAATGAAACCCTGAAACAGTATCTTAAAGTTAAATACAACAAGCCGGGCAACGTGTTCGTGGGCGTGGTGCACCGGCTCGACCGTCCTGTTAGCGGTGCTGTTATCTTTGCCAAAACTTCCAAAGCGCTCACCCGCCTGAACAACATGGTTAAAGCGCGAACCCTAAAAAAAACCTATTGGGCTATAGTTAAAAATCCTCCCCCTCGAGAAGCTGACACCCTGGTGCATCAGCTGGTACGTAATCCAAAAAAGAACAAGTCGTTTGCCTATAAAAAGCCGGTTGAAAACAGCAAGGAAGCCATCCTTAGCTACAAGATGATAGCTGCCAGTAAGGATTACTATCTGTTGGAAATTGACCTGCAAACCGGGCGACACCATCAAATAAGAGCGCAACTGTCGGCCATTGGATGTCCCATTAAGGGTGATTTAAAATATGGTTTTGCCCGATCCAACCCCGATGCATCCATCAGCCTTCACGCACGTAAAATTGAGTTTATCCACCCTGTAAAAAAGGAGCCGGTTACGATTATTGCTCCCCCTCCTAAGGATGCGCTTTGGGATTATTTCAGTAGTTTGTAAAGTCCTCCTCACCATGCCTCGAACCCACTATGGCACCCTTCTGCTTCGGTTACTTTGACTGCTTCGACAGGCTCAGCAACCAAAGCTCAGCAACCGAGGATCAGAACCCTAAATCCCTCTCTCACGGTTTGCAACCGTGATCCACTTAAAACTAACAGATTACAACCGTCAAAAAAAAATGTTCACGGTTACACCGTGAACATTTTTTCTCTCAATCAACTATTGTCGTTAGGCAAACAAAGGAAAATCCTTCATCATGGCGTTAACCCGTTTTTTAACGCTTTCCAGCACTTTTTCATCTTCGATGCTGCTAATAACCTCGTCAATCATAGCCACGATAGGTTCCATGTGCTCCTCTTTCAACCCACGGGTAGTAATGGCCGGTGTACCCACGCGCAGGCCACTGGTTTGGAAGGGTGAACGACTATCGAAAGGAACCATGTTTTTATTCACGGTGATGTCAGCTTTTACCAAAGTATTTTCAACCACCTTACCGGTAATTTCAGGGAATTTCGACCTGAGATCAATCAGCATCAAATGGTTATCGGTACCCTCCGAAATAACATGATACCCCCTGTCGATAAAGGCTTTCGACATGGCATCAGCATTCTTTTTAACCTGCAGGATATACTGGAAATAATCGTCGGTAAGTGCCTCACCAAATGCCACTGCCTTGGCCGCAATAACATGTTCCAGCGGACCACCCTGAACACCGGGAAAGACCGCGGAGTTCAATACGGTTGACATCATTTTGGTCACCCCTTTGGGCGTTTTCAGTCCCCATGGGTTTTCAAAATCCTCTCCCATCAAAATCATACCGCCGCGGGGACCGCGCAGCGTTTTATGGGTAGTAGTGGTTACAATATGGCAATGTTCGATGGGATCGTTTAAAATTCCCTTGGCAATCAGACCGGCAGGATGCGAAATATCAGCCATCAAAATAGCCCCCACCTGGTCGGCGATATCACGCATGCGCTCGTAATCCCAGTCGCGGGAATAAGCGGAAGCACCGGCAATAATCAGCTTGGGTTTTTCCTCCAGGGCGATTTTCTCCATCTCATCATAATCAACCGTTCCGGTTTCCTCTTTAACATGATAAGCCACCGGACGATAGAGTATGCCGGATGAGTTAACATGAGAGCCGTGCGACAGGTGTCCGCCGTGCGATAGATCAAGCCCCATGAAGGTGTCGCCTGGTTTTAAACATGCCAGCAAAACGGCCATGTTAGCCTGTGCCCCGGAGTGGGGTTGCACATTGGCATATTGGGCATCAAAAAGCTCGCAAGCACGGTCGATAGCCAACTGTTCGGTTTGATCCACAATTTCGCATCCACCGTAATATCTTTTACCGGGATAACCCTCGGCGTACTTGTTAGTCATTACCGAGCCCATGGCTTCCAGCACCTGCTCACTAACAAAATTCTCAGAAGCAATAAGCTCAATGCCATGCATCTGACGATTTTTCTCCTGCTGTATCAGGTCAAAAACTTTATTATCTCTTTCCATACCAACGTTACTTTTAAAAGTTAATTTTTCGTGTGCAAAGGTAGCAAACTTTAAGATGCTAAAAGCTAAGAGTTTTACCTAAAAAATAAAACCTTCATTTTCCCGTTTTCCCTTTTCATACTTTAGATTACCTTTGCCCACTTAACCGAAAACAGGATATGGTAGATTTTGAAAAATTCAGATTAGGCAACGGGCTCACGGTGCTGGTGCATCGCGACAAAACCACTCCCGTGGTGGCGATGAACATTATTTACAAAGTGGGATCGCGCAATGAAAGCCCTGACAAAACAGGCTTCGCACACCTTTTCGAGCACCTGATGTTTGGCGGATCTGTCAACATTGCCAAATACGATGAACCGTTACAAATTGCCGGGGGCGAGAACAACGCTTTTACCAACAGCGACTACACCAACTACTACCTCACCATCCCTAAAAACAATCTGGAAATAGCCTTTTGGCTTGAATCGGACAGGATGCTGAACCTCGCATTTACCGAAAAAAGTCTCCAGGTGCAACGTCAGGTGGTCATTGAAGAGTTCAAACAAAACTACCTGAATCAGCCATACGGCGATGTTTACCTTTTGCTAAAACCCCTGGCCTACAAAGTACACCCCTACCGATGGGCAACCATTGGCAAGGAGATAAGCCATATCGAAAACGCCACCATGGAGGAGGTAAAAGCTTTCTACAAAAAATTTTACAACCCCGACAATGCTATATTGGCCGTGGCCGGCGATGTGGAAACCGATCAGATAAAAGCGTGGGCCGAAAAGTGGTTTGGCACCATCGACAAAAAAAGTAGTGAAGCGGTGTGTCCGTTGCCCGAGGAGCCTGAACAGACCGAGGCACGCACGCAAACGGTAACCCGTGAAGTTCCGCAAGATGCTCTATACATGGCCTGGCATACTGCACCACGATCCGACAACCGTTTCTACCATTACGATTTAATTTCCGACATCCTCTCCAACGGTAACTCGTCGAGAATGTACCAGACCCTGATAAAAGAGAAGAAGCTTTTTTCAGAAGTCAATGCTTTCATCACCGGCGACCTGGACAAAGGGCTCTTTATTGTTTCGGGAAAACTCAACAAGGGCATCTCGATGGAAGAGGCTGAAAAAGCCGTTGAACAAGAACTTGAAAAAATACGGCAGCAGTTGGTTGACGAACGTGAACTGGAAAAAGTTGTCAACAAAGTGGAATCAAACCTGGTATTTTCAAGACTTTCTACTTTACACAAAGCCATGAACCTCTGCTATTACGAAATGCTTGGCGATGCGGCTCTCTTTAACCTGGAAGCAGACAAATACCGGGCTGTAACCCGTCAGGACATTCAGCATACCGCCCGTGAGCTTTTTGCCCCTCACCGGAAAAACACTCTCTATTACCTTTCAAAGAAATAAAGCCCATGACCAAAATATCTGCACCCGACAGAAAACAGATGCCTAAGCCGGGCACCATTGCACCCATTAACCTTACCAACCCGGAAACCCTTTTGCTGTCCAACAATATGGAAGCAAACATCATAAGGGCCGGGAAAGAACCCATCACCCGGGTTGACGTGGTTTTTGAGGCGGGATCAGCTTTCCAAAGCAAAAAACTGGTGGCAGGCAGCACCAACAGCTTGCTTAAAGAGGGCACCTCCACAAAATCCTCAGCAGCTATTGCCGAAACCCTCGACTATTATGGTGCTTACCTGAACACGCAAACCGACAAGGACACGGCTTCCGTCACCCTGTACGCCCTGACCAAGCACCTCGACAAGCTGATGCCACTGCTGGGCGAAATCATAGCAGATGCCATTTTTCCTGAAAAGGAACTTCAAATTTATCTGGACCGCCAAAAGCAGCAATATCTTGTCAACGTTGAAAAAGTAAGGTATCGTGCTTCGATGGAGTTTAACAAAATGATTTTTGGTGCCGACAGCGCTTATGGGCAAATCCTCAGCGAAGAAGACTTTTCAAAAGTAACACGCGACGATATTGTAGCCTTTTACCATGCACGGTTTCGTCCTGAAACAGCCTATGTGATTCTCAGCGGCAGCATTACCGACGAAGTACTCAAACTAACCGAAAAACATCTTGGAAGCCTGACGGTTCAAGGACTTCCATCAGACCATCATAAAATTACCTACACCACAGCCCAGGAAACCGGGGAAGCATTCATCGAGCGCGGTAATGCCATGCAATCGGCACTGCGGGTAGGAAAACGAA
>JANTGU010000168.1 GCA_024762735.1 Bacteroidales bacterium
AAAAAAAACACCAGGACATCGTATAAAGGCATGCCGTCGAAACCGGGAATGATGATTAACCGTAGTTCGTCCCTGATTTTTTTCCAGATTTTGCGTCTGGCTTTTGATATTTTATGGATTAGCTGCAATCGTTGTTTATAAAGTTGTTACACTGATGTCCATGCTTCTGATTTGATGTGTCAGGGCGCCTACCGATATAAAATCGACCCCGGTTGCGGCGTAGCGCCTGATGTTGTCAATGCCAATACCTCCCGAGGCTTCCGTTTCATATTTTCCATCAATAAGGGTTAGGGCTTTTCGTATCTCTTCGGGCGAAAAGTTGTCCAGCATAATCCGGTGGACACCCCCCGTTTCCAATACTTCGTTCAGTTCGTCAAAGTCTCTTACTTCTATTTCAATTTTTAAATCTTTTTTATTTTCTTTTAAATATTCCTGAACCGAGTGTATCGCCTTTTTTATGCCACCGGCAAAGTCAACATGATTGTCTTTTATCATAATCATATCGTACAGTCCCATGCGGTGATTGTCGCCACCACCGGCTTTAACAGCCATTTTTTCTACCAGCCTGTTGCAGGGGGTGGTTTTGCGTGTGTCCAGAATGGTACACGATGTCCCTTTTATCGATTCAACCAGCTGGTGGGTAAAGGTTGCGATGCCGCTCATGCGCTGGATAAAGTTTAAGGCCAGACGTTCTCCTGTTAGCAATGTCCGTTCGCTACCCGAAATGTGCATGATGTCATCCCCTTTGTTAATGTGGTCGCCATCCTGAACAAACACTTCAACAGTAGTGTCAGGGTCCAGCAGCGTAAAAACCCGTTTGGCAACTTCTGTGCCCGAAACAATACCCGATTGTTTGGCAAACATTTTTACTTTACCCCTTACATTGTCAGGTACTGTGGCCAACGTGGTGTGGTCGCCGTCGCCAATATCTTCTAACAGTGCTGCTTTTATAATATCGTCAATAGTCATAATTTCTAATTTTTTGCAAAAATACCATAGTTTTTTGGATAATTGATTTTTCCTGACGGGTAATGCTGCCGGGAAGGGTTTTTCAGGCAAAGATGTTGAGAAATCTTTTCTTTAATAGATTGAGGTAAAAGATAAAATTATACTTTTGGAAAAACTTTACTGCAATTATTGATTATGAAAAAAGGTTTCCTCTTCGTGTTGGTTGTAGCTCTTTTAGGATTGATGTCGTGCGACGAAAACAAGCCCACCGAGGCCAAAGATTTTAATAATAACCTGAAAGATTTCAACAAATCGTTGCACCATGTTGATAAAACCATGGACATCATGGATAAAATGAATAGGGAGATGGAAAAGGTGGGCGAGTTGCGTACTAAAGGGGTTATTTCAAAAGAGGAGGCTGAACACCGGCTGGATGTTATCCGGACAAAATACGCCCGTGAGCTTACCGAAACAGGTGATCTTACAAATGCCACCGTGTTCCCCGAATGGGCAAAAAAGATTGGGCTGAGTGCTCCCCAGGGCATGACCCTGAATAAATCGATGTCGCAAATTACCTCCTCAAACGATGCCAATACCGGCTATAATTCGATGAATTTTGTGTATAACGGAGCGTATGATGTGGCCATGAAGCAGGCAGAGTTAATTGCTCAAAAGGCGGGAGTGCCTATTGGAAGCGATTATCAGGAAGCGCTCGATTTGGCCCGCGAGCTTGATACGGAACCAATCAAGGGAGCTGTTTATATGAATTTTGAAATTGGTAAAGAGGATAACCAACAATATCATATCGCCATCACGGTGGACGAAACCGGAACGCTAACCATCACGGCTACCGATTACAGACAGCTCCAAAAACAGATAAACAACCAATCCAATTAACTGATGAACATTTTAATTACCGGGGCAGGCAAAGGGATTGGGCTGGCACTTACCAGGGCTTTTTTGGCGGGAGGGCATGCCGTGTTTGCTGTTTCGCGAAATATTGAAGCGCTTACTAAAATCGCTAGTACCCATTTAACCCCTTTTTCGTTTGACCTGCAACAGGCTGATTATGCGCCCTTGTTTGAGCATGTTAAGCGTACCGTTACTACCATTGATGTGTTAATCAATAATGCAGGGGCTTTGGTAAGCAAGCCATTGCTGGCGTTTTCAGATGCCGATTTTAATCTTCTTTTCGATGTGAATGTTAAGGCGGTTTACAAAATGGTTCAGGGAAGTGTGCCATTGATGAAAAGGGGTGCCCACATTGTTAATATATCGAGTATTGGAGGGTTTCAGGGTAGCGTTAAGTTTCCCGGGTTAGCGCTATACAGCGCTTCCAAAGGAGCCCTGGCCATCTTAACCGAATCGATGGCCGTGGAATTGTCGGGGCAAAAAATAGCGGTGAACGCGCTGGCCCTGGGAGCCGTGCAAACCGAAATGTTATCGGCTGCCTTTCCCGGTTATCAGGCACCCCTACAACCCGACGAGATGGCCGCTTTCATCAAGGATTTTGCCCTCTCGGGTCAAAAGGTATTTAACGGAAAAATCTTACCCGTGTCGCTCTCGACTCCATGATGGGGAATGGAGTTCCGTTTTTCCTAATCTCCGCACAGGAACACTCGTGAGTTGTAGTATTTAAAGCATTTATCTAAACACAAAACATTCGTTTAATCCCCAAGCTGAACCTCGGGGGAGAGAGGATAATAGTGCATCCATCCTCACTCCTCCGGCCCCGATAATTATCGGGGAGCCCGGAGGATATGCCCGGCTTGGTCATTGAGTTTTGTGGACTTCATGTTTTTTGAAGTCTGATGGCTCAGGATGACATGCGTTTTGCTGAAGAGACCGTATACCAAAACGGCAAGCCTATGCTGGCTGGGGAATCAGTCAAACTAAAATTTAACGGTAGCCAATACTTTTAATACCGCGTTGAGTTTGTTTTCTTCAGGAATGGCACCATCGATCCAGTAAATTTTCGTGCCTCTCTTTTCCATTCTTCTAAACCAGGTCATCTGTCGCTTGGCAAACTGATGGATGGCCGTGTTGAGGTTTGAAAACATCTCGTCGTACGAAATCTGCCCCGTAACGTACAGGGTCAGCCACTTGTATTCCAAACCGTAAAAGGTAAGCTGCTCCGGTCTTAAACCAATGGCCAACAGGTGCTCTACCTCCTCAATCATGCCGTTGTTAAGCCGATGGACGAGCCGATTGGTAATGCGCTGTCTGATTTCCTGTCTTTCGTACGAAATGCCAAAGGTTACCGAGTCAATGGCAGGCATGTCGAGCATTTTATCGGGATTAAGCTTTTCAAACTCCTTGATTTCGATAGCTCTAATCATTCGGTTTCTTTCAATCAGATCGGTGGTGTTGTGCAGTGCCCCGTAACTCTTTAGCTTTTCCCGCAACTCATCATCCGAAAGCCTATCCAGCTGCTTTCTTAAAAACGCGTCTTCCGGTACCGAGGTTAACTTGTAACCATTGATGACTGCGTCAAGATAAAGCCCGCTGCCTCCTGCTAATACAGGCACTTTGTCGCGTGAGGTAATGTCGTTAAAAGCCGCGGTAAAATCTTTTTGGTACTCGAAAATATTGTATTCGTAACCGGGGTCAACCATATCAATCAAATGATAAGGAACCGCTGTCCCATTAAAAAAATAGTCATTAAGATCCTTGCCCGTGCCGATATCCATGCCCCTATATACCTGCCGCGAGTCGGCACTGATAATTTCACCGCCAATCATGGCTGCAAGGGCTGAAGCCAGTTTTGTTTTTCCCGTGGCAGTAGGGCCAAGTATGGTGATAAGGTTTTTCATTTCTTCAATGAACAAATTTAAGTTATTTTTGCAGTCTAAAATAAATTATGGGGAGAATTTTAGCCATCGATTACGGACAAAAGCGGGTTGGCATTGCTGTCACCGACGAAATGAAGATGATTGCAACGGGGTTGACCACGGTTCATGTGAAAGATATTTTTACCTTTTTAAAAGATTATCTTCAAAAAGAAACGGTGGAGGCCATCGTTGTGGGTGAACCCAAAGATATGATGAACAGGCCTTCTGATTCTTCGAGGTATATCGAGCCGTTCGTGAAAAAGCTAAAAAAAACCTATCCCCATTTAAAGGTGGACAGGTTTGATGAAAGGTTCACTTCGAGTATGGCACACGATGCCATGTTATCGGGAGGACTTAAAAAGAAAAAACGGCAGGATAAGGCATTGGTAGATACCATTAGTGCCACCTTGATTCTGCAGTCGTACATGAACTCCTTAACCGGTTTTAATTTTTAAAAAAATGATGTTACCTATTACCGCATACGGCCACCCTGTGTTGAAAAAAAAGGGGGAAGAAATAACCAGGGATTACCCTGATCTTGACCAATTGATTGAGGATATGTACGAAAGCATGTACCACTCCAATGGGGTGGGGCTCGCGGCTCCTCAAATTAACAGGTCAATCAGGCTTTTCGTGATTGATGCCACACCTTACGAAGAGCAGGATCCGGCTTGTAAAGATTTTAAAAGAGTGTTTATTAACGCCAAGATTGTTCGCGAGGAGGGAGAACCCTGGGAATTTGAGGAGGGGTGCCTGAGTGTGCCGGGCATTAACGAGTATGTGAAACGTCAGCCGGTCATTTATATCAGCTACTACGACGAAAATTGGAATTTTCATGAGGAGGAGCGATACGATGCCATGCCTGCCCGCATCATTCAGCATGAGTACGATCATACCGAGGGAATCGTTTTCGTGGAGCGTTTACCCCAGATAAGAAAGATGTTGCTTAAACGAAAGCTTGCCGACATCACCAGTGGTAAGGTGAACCCCGGCTATAAAATGATTTTCCCACGGAAACGCCCTAAACGGTAAATGGTTTAAAGGAGCATGATTATAGACCCTGGAAGGGTCAGATATTAATTGCCCCGTCCCGATGGCTATCGGGATTAACCCGGGGTGTAAAAAAAAGTACATCGTTTTGGCGCCTGCCCGACTGACCGTCGTTCGGGCGGGGGATTTTTGTCTTTTTAGCAAAAATCGTGACAAAACAAAAGGGTCGATCATTGTGATAGATACAATATTATAAACATATTTAAAGATGAGAAGAGTATTTTTATTCCCCGTGTTGTTGGCTATTTTTTTTGTCTCATGCCAATCAACAGATACCCGAAAAGAGGCTGTAAAAAAGGAGCTGACAAAAAGTGAGTTGCTTACTAAAATCCATGCCAATGAGCAAAAGTTATTTGGCGACAGCGTGGCAGCGATAGATAAAAAAAACGCCATGATGGTGGTGGAAGACTATCAGTCGTTTGCCGCCAGGTTTCCAAAAGACAGCCTCGCAGCCGAATACCTGTTTAAAGCATCGGACCTGTTAATGAACATGGGACGACCCCAGCAAACGGTGTTCACTTTCAACGAAATTATTGAAAAGTATCCCGATTTTGACAAGATGCCGACCTGCTATTTTCTGCGTGCCTTTGTTTACGATGATCAATTAAAGGATTACAAAGCCGCCGAAAAATATTATCAGGAGTTTCTGGAAAAATATCCTGACAGCGATTTCGCCGATGACGCGAGGATGCTTCTAAAAAATTTGGGTAAAACCCCTGAAGAGCTTATCAAAGCGTTTGGCGGGAAGAAGTAACCTTTTTTAAAAATAACTCTTAAATCAA
>JANTGU010000169.1 GCA_024762735.1 Bacteroidales bacterium
TGATATTTTTTATAACCCACCCCTTTATCCCCTCCGGGTGAGGGGAATAAGTGGTATTCAATTTATTAAATATTTTATTCAGGTATTTCATTTTGTACTATGAAAAATCAGAAAATAAATTCCTATATTCCCATCCGTTGGAGGGGATAAAGGGGTGGGTTAATCAACAAATCTATTTATTTTCTGATTTTTCAACCTTATATCTTTACACTGATTAGTTACAATCTTTTTTTAATAAAATCAAAAAGAAACATGTACAGTAGTTATTTGCCGGAGGAGTGGAAAATGATTGAATTTGACGAGAACATCGCGGAACATGAGGTATATGCAATTTCTACTCATGGAAGAGTAAAGAGTTACAAGGTAGACCGGGAAAACGGGCTTATCCTCAAGCAGTTTCCCTTTGCCGGCTACAACCGAATCCCGTTAAAACAAAAAAATAAACGTCGTACCGCCCGGTACACCCACAAGCTGGTAGCCGAAACCTTTCTTGAACGAACCAGCGAAGACCAAAAGTATGTGATTCATCTCGACTACAACAAGCTCAACAACAACGTTTGGAACCTGCGCTGGGCAACCAAAGAAGAGGTAGCAGCACATCAAAAGAAGAATCCCAATTACAAACAACCGGTCGGGAGAATCCGGTATTCAAAGCTGACACCGGGAAGGGCTAAAATGATTAAACGAATGGTCACCGACCCTAACCGCAAAACACGCATGAAAATGATTGCCAAGCGGTTTGGTGTATCCACGCAACAGCTCTATCGCATCAAATGGGGCGAAAACTGGGGTCATATTAAGTTGAATAAGGATCAGAAGAGCGACACACTGTTTCCGGATATGGATGAATTAAAATAAACCAGCAAATTCCTTTTGTCAACATTTTGGATAAACGGCAACAAACATTAGTAGTCATTGCAGGGCCCACCGCCGCGGGAAAAACCGGGGTTGCCATCGAGGTAGCCAGCCATTTTAATACTGAAATCATTTCAGCCGATTCGCGTCAGTATTACAAGGAGATTCCCATAGGTACCGCTTCACCCGACGCCAAAGAACTGGCACAGGTGAAGCATCATTTTGTGGGGCAGCTTTCCATTTTTGACGACTATAACGTTTCCCGTTTTGAAAAAGAGGTGTTGGCATTGCTCCAGCAAAAGTTTCAACACAACCCTGTTATGGTAATGGCCGGAGGTTCAGGCATGTACATCGATGCCGTGTGCAACGGGATTGACGACCTGCCTGACCCTGACGAGCAAATCCGCTCAGCCCTCAATCAAACACTTTCAGAAAAGGGAATCGAAGCCCTTCAGCAACAGCTCAAAATATTAGACCCCCCCTATTTCCACGAAGTGGATTTGCAAAACCCCAAAAGGCTCATGCGTGCCATTGAAGTCTGCCTGCAAACGGGAAAGCGTTACTCCGATCTTCGGAAAAACAAACGGGCTCACCGCGATTTTAATATTCTTAAAATAGGATTAACCCTCCCACGCGAAGTACTTTACAACCGTGTCAACCAACGTACCGATGCCATGATGGCCAACGGCTGGCTTGAAGAAGCACGCACAGTTTACCCATACAAACACCTCAACTCACTCAATACGGTGGGATATAAAGAGTTGTTCAACTATATCTCGGGCGAATGGTCTCTTGAAACAGCCATCGAAAAGATAAAAACCAACACCCGACGCTATGCCAAGCGTCAATTAACGTGGTTTAAACGTGATGCTGATATTGAGTGGTTTCAGCCTGATAATATCCAAAGAATTATTCAGTATATCGAAAATAAAAGGTGACATTTTTCCTGTTTTGTATTATACATGCTTCTTTCTTCATATATTTCACTATTTTTGGAACAAAATCAGAAAAAATCAAAAACCAAGAATATGAAAAAAGTACTGACATTAACAGCATCGTTATTGTTACTATTATTATCAGTGCATGCGCAACAACCCAAAGTAAAAAAATCAGCATCACCCCAAAGGGAAAAAACATTTTTTGAAATCCAAAAAGAGTTTAACGATTACTGGGCTCCCTACCACGTGAAAAACGGCTATTATACCGAAAACGGGGTGCAAAAAAAAGCACCCGGCTGGAAACAGTTTAAACGTTGGGAATATTACTGGGCCAATCGCGTAAACCCCACTACCGGCGCTTTTCCAAAAGTTACTGCTGCCGATATTTATTCCAACCTTTCAAAACAACGAAACAGCAGAAGTGCCAATGGAAACTGGACAAGTCTGGGGCCCTCCTCTTCTCCGGGAGGATACGAAGGCATCGGCAGGATAAACTGCGTGGGATTCAGGCCGGGCGACAACAATACTTATTATGCAGGGTCTCCCTCCGGCGGTCTTTGGAAAACAACCGACAATGGCGCCAGCTGGACTGTTCTAACCGACGACAATGCGGTGTTGGGCGTAAGCGACATCGTGGTATTGGCCGGTGCTACTTCAGCCACCGACACCATTTACATTGCTACAGGCGACCGTGATGGCGGCAGTATGTGGAGTCTGGGTAGCGGTAATTTCAACGACAACAATAGCGTTGGGGTATTAAAATCGGTAGATGGTGGAACAACGTGGAGTACGACCGGCTTAAGCTATAATGCCAGCGACCAGAAAATGATTTACCGGTTGCTCGGACATCCGTCAAATCATCAGATTTTATATGCATCAACCTCCGACGGAGTATATAAAACTACCGATGGTGGCACAACCTGGACTCAGGTCTCAAACTATTTAGTAAGAGATATGGAATTTAAACCCGGCGACCCAACGGTGATGTACGGCGGAAACGCTATCGGCTACATATTTTTGTCAACCGATGGAGGGGCTACCTGGAGTACCGTTGTAAACGAACAGAGCAATAATGGCAGAAGAGTTAATATAGCAGTTACAGCAGACAATACCGCTGTGGTGTACGCAATTATGTCATACTATGATGGTGGATTATTCGGGGTTTATAAATCTACCGACAGCGGCGCCTCCTATACCAAAGTTTATGACGGAACAGTTTCAGGTAATAACTTGCTGGGTTGGGTAACCGATGGCTCCGATAGTGGTGGCCAGGGCGGTTACGACTTAACCATTGCTGTGGATCCAACCGATGCCAACACAGTTTACGTGGGTGGTGTTAACAGCCATAAATCATCCGATGGAGGAAGTACGTGGAATGCAGTTAATTGCTGGACAAGCTATTATGTTTACAATAAAAACGGTGCCCCAACTGTCCATGCCGACAAACACATGATGAAATTCAGGAGTAGTGACAACACCCTGTTTGAAACCAACGATGGCGGTATCTATTATACTATAGATGGCGGCTCAAACTGGACTGATAAAACCAACGGTATTGTGCCAAGCCAAATGTATCGACTGGGGGTATCGGCCACCACTGCGGGTGAGGTTATTACCGGGTTGCAGGATAATGGCACAAAGTTGCTTTCAGGAGGCACCTGGGATGCTGCCATGGGCGGCGATGGTATGGAGTGCTTAATTGATTACACCGATGTCAACACGCAATATGGCGAAACCCCCAACGGGGGCATTCGGAAAACAACAAACCACTGGGCATCCGCCACCAGTATTTCAGGAGGTATTAGCGAAAGCGGCTATTGGGTTACACCATTTGTTATTGATCCAAACGATCATCTTACACTGTATGCAGGTTTTTATAATGTTTGGAAGTCAACTGACCAAGGGGGTAGCTGGACAAAAATATCAACCTTATCCACATCACAGTTGCGTTCGTTGGCCGTGGCCCCCTCCAATTCACAGGTAATTTATACTGCTGATCCCGACCAAATCTGGGTTACCACCAACGGGGGATCCAGTTGGACAGATGTGACCGGCACACTTCCGGTTTCCAACTCCTCCATAACGTATATCTCTGTTAAAAATGACGACCCTTCAACCGTGTGGGTTTCTTTGGGACAATATAATTCGGAGGGCGTGTACCAAACCACCGATGGCGGGAGCACCTGGACGAATATCTCTGCTGGCCTTCCTCAAATACCCGTGATGTGTGTAATACAAAATACTCAAAACAGTGCCCAAACAGAACTTTATGCCGGCACTGATTTGGGAGTTTATGTTAAAGTGGGTAGTAGTGGATGGACAGCCTTTAACAACGGGCTTCCTAACGTGGTAGTCAATGAGTTAGAAATCTATTACAACACTGCCAACCCCACGCAAAGCAGACTGAAAGCAGCCACCTCCGGCAGAGGTTTATGGGAAACAGAGCTTTATTCGGCACCCAACTCACCACCGGTGGCGGACTTTAGCGCTGATAACACAGCACCGGGTGTGGGGCAAACGGTTACCTTTACCGACTTGTCATCCAACGCCCCAACATCCTGGTTATGGAGTTTCACTCCCTCCACGGTAACCTATCAAAACAGCACTAACGCCACATCACAAAACCCCGAGGTAGTTTTTGATAACGCCGGAACCTACACGGTGCAATTAATTGCCGGCAATGCTTATGGAAGTGATACGGTAATAAAAACAGGGTATATTACCGTTACTACATTACAATCTTACTGTAGTGCTGATGGGGGCGGTGATGAATATATTCAGGGAGTACAGCTTGGCTCTATCAATAATACTGGTACAGGATCGGATGGCTATCATGATTACACCAACCTCCAAACTGACCTGACAGTTGGTAACACCTATTCCATTACTATTGACAACGCTGTAGCTTATAGTAGTGATGATGTTGGAGTATGGATAGACTGGAATCAGGATGGAGATTTTGAAGATGCTGACGAAAATGTAGTTTGTGAAGTTAACAATGGTGGTGAAGGAACCTTTACCTTTTCAGTTCCTGGTACAGCACTATTAAACATGACAACCCTGCGAGTACGGATTAAATGGTCCGGTTCTGATTGTGGTAATCCTTGTGGTACTACAACTTACGGTGAAGTAGAAGATTATGCCGTAAACGTGCTAGCCGGCACCAATACGTGGCTGGGAAACTCAACAGATTGGAACAGTGCATCCAACTGGTCGGAAGGGGTAGTCCCAACCACTTCCTACAACGTGGTGGTTACATCCTCTCCCACCGGAGGTATTTTCCCGACTGTCCCGGTAGGCTATACAGCACATTGCAATAAACTCACCCTTCAGGATAACGCTACCATAAACATTGATGGACAACTGGAAGTTGAGCAGTAAAACGGAATGCCTGTAAGGAGATAAAATCCTCTTTGCGACCCTTGCGGTAAAAAGTCTAACCGCGAAGTACGCAAAGAACACGCGAAGTGCGCGAAGAAATAGACTCTTAGCGTTCCTTGCGTAAAACCCTTGCGACCCTTGCGGTAAAAAAACTAACCGCGAAGCACGCAAAGAACCCGCAAAGTGCGCCAAGAAAAAGACTCCTTGCGTTCCTTGCGGTAAAAAGTCTAACCGCGAAGTACGCAAAGAACACGCGAAGTGCGCGAAGAAAAAGACTCTTAGCGTTCCTTGCGGTAAAAAAAGTTAGCCTCTAAGGATTGTTAACGTCCGACCACCAGGTATCAAATCCATCATCGTTATTAAAATAAGAACGGCAGTTTATTATGGTATTATCGTGAGGTCC
>JANTGU010000170.1 GCA_024762735.1 Bacteroidales bacterium
AAACGAATATGAAATGAAAGTTGTGTGTAACTAGTCAGTGCAAAATATGGCTAATTCCTATTTGTCTGAATGACTCCTTTGGAGATGTGCTATCACAAAAGTTAAAATATTTGAGATAATAGGTTGTCCCGCTAAGGACAATATATTTGAAGATAAAAGCCAAATAATAATACGCTCTCCTCTGGTGGGCTATATGTTATTGAATATCTTTTATATATAGCGCTCCTTACATTCAACCTTAAATTTGCTTAATAATTCCCTGTATTTTTAGCTAAAGGTTTTCTTTTTATTATGTTGTTCCTGGTTCAGAATATATTTTACGACTCTGCCAATAGGTGACTGTGAATATGGATAGGCTTGTAACCTTGTTGTCAATCGAATCTTCCTTTCACCAAACCTTTTTTATTTCGTCCCTGACAGGACTGGTTGTATTTGAGGATTTTATTCTATAAATATATTGACCCTACGAGACTCGAATTAAGTCGTATTTTACCAGCACAGGTCTTACGACCTGCGCTGAAATATATCATCCCTACATTTTAAATATTTCATTTTTTAAACCCATCTCCATAAGAGTTCTGAAAAACAAATGAAATATTTGTCAGCAGCGATTAATTCGGATTATTAGCGTGAATTATCAGAATGTATTTGGTAAATTAACGTTAATTTTCAGCATAGATTTTATTTTATTCCATCACAAAACCCAATGCCAGATAAATTGCAGCAGTAACAGCGCCCACCAGCAAGGCATAGGGAAGCTGGGTTTTAACATGGTCGATATGGTCGGAGGCAGAGGCCATCGAAGAAATGATGGTGGTATCGGAGATGGGAGAACAGTGATCACCAAACACGCCACCACCCAGCGTGGCAGCAATCATCAGGTACAGGTTCACCCCGTGAATTTCGGCCATGGGCACCACAATTGACATCATAATGGCAAAAGTGCCCCAGGAGGTTCCCGTGGAAAAAGCAATAAAAGAGGAGATAACAAAAACCAGTGCCGGCAGGTATTGCGGCGCAATGATTCCCTCGGTGAAGTGAGCCACGTAAATACCAGTACCAAGGTGGTTGCACACATCACTTATCGAAAAGGCCAGCATCATCAACAGTGCCAAGGGCATTAACTCGCTGATTCCCTTCAGGGTAAGATCCACCATCTTTTTTGTCTTCATGATGCCCTGCAAGCGATAAAGCACCATGGCAACAACCAGCGAGGTAGTTACCGAGTACAAAACAGCCGACGACCCCGAGCCTTTTCCTATCGCCTTTACCAGGTGATCAAACAGCGTTGAAAAGTGAGTTACTTCACCCCAGCCGGTGTAGATTAGCGTGACAGGCATCATAAAAATCATCACCAGCAAAGGCAACACCATGTTGATGCTTTTAGGGGTTACTCCCTCTTTCATCTTCATGGAGGTTATTTCATCCGAAATCATAGGCTTGGCATTGTCGTTAAGTAGCTTTCCCGTTTCGCGGGTACGACGTTCGGCGGTGGCCATAGGGCCAAAATCTTTTTTAGTTAGGATGACAACAGTAACCATCAAAATGGTGAGCATGGGATAAAAGTTGAACGCCAGCGCCTTTGCCATGGTTGGCAACGGATTACCGATGCCCTGGGTAATGAGCAGTCCCATGATAAACGCACCCCAGGCGTTAACGGGAATCAAGATGGAAGAGGGTGCCGAGGTAGCATCGGCAATATAAGCCAGCTTTTCGCGCGGAATTTTCAGCTTATCAAAAACAGGCCGGTAAAGGGTTCCCACCGTTAACGAGCTAATGCTGGTTTCGATAAACAACAGCATGCCCGTGAGCTGGGCAAAAAGCTGAACCATCACCCTGCTCCTGCCGCCCTGTTTGGCATCAAGCCTTGTCAGCATTTTATTTATCCTGATAATAAAGCCCTGCACCCCTCCTGAATACTGGATAAACATCAACAGCGAACCCACCAGCGCGCTGAACATGATGGTGCGCGTGTTGCCTTCCGATTTAAAAACATTGACAAATCCTTCCAGAGTGCCAATGGTACCATCCAGCAGGTTCCAATCGCTGATGATTAGCCAGCCCAGCCATATTCCCGCTATCAGCGATACATACACCTGTTTGGTGCGCAACGCCAAAACAATGGCTATTACCGGGGGCAGAATGGAAAGGAAGCCGTAGTTATCCATATTAAAGAAAGGTGCTAAATAATTATTTGAAGGCTAAAATAGTAATAACCGCCGTTGGTTGCCTGTGATGTTACAATATTTATTCACTTATTGTGCTTTAATAATTTTAATCAACAATAAATACAATTATTTTACTTGTCAATACGTTGCTAGGAGAAAGAAGGTTTTTGCCATTTAATTGACTTTATGCAAATAAACGCGCCAACATCATGCAAATATTTTGGGTCATCTTAATCATCGTGGTTGCAAGTCTTGTTAAAGGGATAACGGGATTTGGCTTCGCACTGGTTTCGTTACCCCCTTTGATGATCTGGTACTCACCCAAGGAGCTAATCCCCGTACTAATTTTATGCAACCTGTTTGTGTCAACTGTTATTGTTTTACAGAAGAAAGAAAAAAAACTAGTAAGCAGGCAGTTCCGGACTTTTATCATTTTCGGGGGAATTTTTACCATCCTCGGGGTGATAACACTCAAAAACATTTCTGAAGATTTGCTCATTAAAACGTTAAGTGTTTTTTTAGTTCTGCTTTCCCTGCTATCATTGTTAGGGATAAAGTACTCGATAAAGCTATCCAACACCTCCTACAAAGTGGCCGGGGCTTTTCTGGGTTTTTTAACCGGCAGCACCTCCATCAGTGGTCCTCCTATGGCACTTTTTTTACACTCGGCCAACGTTGACAACAAACAATTCAGAGAAATATTTGCCTGGTTTAGCATTGTAACTACCGTGATTGCCTTATCCGGATACGCGATGTTAAATCTGCTCACCAAAAACACTTTTCAGATGGCGGGCATATTCCTGCCCATTCTATACCTGGGCACATACTTTGGCAAACGAATCAACCACCTTATCCCAATCCCCGTGTTTAAAACGTCTATCCTTATCATCACTCTGATTTCAAGCCTCATATTATTGCTGAAATAATTTCTATTAGTCTCAGGAAAAATGTAGCTGAAAAAATTTAACCCTGTCAACTTACTGCCTTTTCCAGCAGTTTCAAGGTGTTTGCCGTGGCATTAAAACGTGCTTTTATCCCGATGGGGATGGTGATGATGGTGTCGATATGGCCGAAGGGAAAACCATAAGAGATGGGCATATCCAGGGGTGAGAAAAGATCACCGATGGCTTGTTTCAAGGTTAGGCGAGGTTCGTCGTTGATGTTGCACTGGTTAAAAACACCGAAAACAATGCCTGCCGCCTTTTTCAGGTTTGTGGCTTGCAACATGTGTACCAGCATTTTGTCAACCCTATAAGTCTTTTCCTCGATCTCTTCCAAAAAAACAATCTTACCCTCGAAATCGGGTTCAAAACCACCACCAATCATCGAGGCCAACACGCTGATATTTCCCCCCACCAATTCACCGGTGGCTTTTCCCCTGTTGATGGTGTAACGATCAAATTCGGGATTTTTTTCCGTACCTGGTTCCCGTAAATAGGGATACTTGTAATGACTAGCGGGGTTCATCACCACGCTTTCAAACGAATTCAGCACAAAGTCGTTGAAGGGAGAAATACCCAGTGGCCCGTGAAAAGTTACCAAACCCGTACGTTCGTGAATGGCATTCAGAAATGCCGTGATATCGCTGTACCCCATCAATATTTTCGGGTTGCTTTTAATCAGGTCGTAATCCAGTATATCCAAAATTCTGATGGCGCCATAGCCCCCCCTGACGCACAATACAGCATCTACCTTGTCGTTGCCAAACATCTTGTTTAACTCTGCAGCCCGGTCAGCATCTTTACCGGCAAAATAGCCATACTGATCCAACACACTCTCTTCGTAATAGGTATTAAATCCCAACGACTTCAACTGCGCCACAGCATCGATAAGTTGCTGTTTTTTAATAGGGCCTGAAGGGGTAATCAACCCGATGGTATCGCCGGGCTTCAGACGTTTGGGCATGATACGCACCGGTTTTGCTTTCATACCCGGAAGCGTTAAAGCACTACCCGGTTTAGGAGCCAACGACAAGGCTGTTAAAGCACCTACTCCCCTGATAAAATTTCTTCTGGTAAGCATCCTGTAATTTTTGCTGAAAAGTACAAATTTTAATTGAAATCGCGCGGCATGTACTTCAAAAAGGAGTGAATCGCTTACTGCTGATGGGCAATAAAGTAGTACTCTTTGTTTTCCTGATAGAGTCTGATAAACTCCTCCAATGTTAGCGGGTTTCCCTTTTTAATAAACGTTTTCAGTGTTGAAACCGCCAACCCCCTGGTCGAAAAGAAACGATAAATATCACCGGGTTGCGTACCGTAAAAATCGCTGGCTCCCAGCCCAAACTCAAATATGACATAAGGTTTATCCCTCTCAATCAAATTTGCCGCACCTTTTAGGACCCCCAATTCGGCTCCTTCAACATCAATTTTAATTAAATTGATTTTTGTAGACTTGGGAATTACATCATCCAGCTTTTTAAGCTGTACCTCTATCTCCTCGATATCGGGATTATCTACTTCATACTTGCGCTTTTTAATGCCGCTGTAAGCAGGAGCATTTTTTACAAGTTGAAAGGTTGAAGTGCCATTTTTTTCGGCAAGGGCATAAGGCAAAATGGTAGCTTTCCCCTCGAAATGTTTTTTCAGGTTTTGATAAAGGTAAGGAATGGGTTCAAACCCAAAATGCTTTCCGCGTGGAGCATCCTTTAGCATGGCCATCAGAATTTCACCTTTATGACAACCAACATCAACACAATTAGAATCGGGTTTCAGCACCTTTTTCATAATAGCAGCAGTAAGCCTGTCGTATTCAAGATTCTTGGTTAAATCAATATGAAGCAGGTTTAATGCTGTTCTAATGATGTTTTTTATATCCATGCCAACTGCTAAAATTTCGCCTTTTGAATAAGGGGCACAAAAGTAGTTTTTTATTTGATGCCGGACTTGGAAATCGCCGCTTAATTATATTCGGATTCGCACACGCGCTTTAGATTTTGAAGATACTCGTTCCAGCTTTTACGTGTTTTGTCTCTTTTTTCTTCATTGGTCAAATTATCATGCTTAAACTTAAGCAGGGTAGCACCCTCCTCTTGTTCAAGCTTGAACGCCACCTCCGAATCGATCCACTCTTTGTAGCCATCCACACATCTCCAGAAAACGAGATGGTCTTTTTTCAACTGAACAAGTTCCATTTTAAAGTTCAGGTCAAATTCAAAAGCAAAAGCGGCAACCGTTCCCTCAACCGGTACGGCAATAACCTGCGGGGCGAACCATCGGGATAATAAATCCTGGTTTGTAAGGGCTTCAAAAACAAAAGCGGCAGGGGCCTCAATGTTGAGTGAAATTGAAATGGAATACACAATCTTAATAGATATCTTTTTTATTTTTTAGTAATTCCCACAGCTGCAAAGCGCCATAAATGATTAGTACAAAGCTGATAA
>JANTGU010000171.1 GCA_024762735.1 Bacteroidales bacterium
CCAAAAAAATATGAAATAATTTTATTATTCAGGCTAGTTTTGTTTGTTTATAAATAACAGCAGAGGTTGCCGGGTAAACCGGCAACCTCTGCCCATCAACACCTTAAAATATAAGGTTTACTGATCCCACCAGATACGATCCCAGATGGTTACATCGGCAGGAGTATTAGGATTATAGGTAATTGGGTCGGTAGCGTACGGAAATCTCCTTGGGATTTCTGATCCACCTGCAGCAGGATTGGGAGTAAGCATAGGATATCCTGTTCTTCTCCAATCGTTATAGGCTTCGAAGTTGTACATCAAAGCAACCCATTTTTCGGTCATGATTCTTTCGTAAAGGTCGTTGCCTGTTAAAGCATCAACTTCACCGGAAAATGTGGCAAACCAGTCAGCATCAAACACGCCATACTCGTTCAACGAGGCAGAAACAGCTGCTTTTAAAGCTGCTTTGGCACCTTCATCGTCACCGGTTTTGGCTTTACACTCAGCTTCCATAAATTTTACTTCAGTAAAAGTAATAATAGGAGTAGGTGTATTGCTTGAAGCAATGCCGGCACCAGGTTCGGAAGCACCATCCAACGGAACACCAGCAGGAGCTCCTACATATGATCCGGGGGGATAGGTAACACCATCCACTACCAAAGTATCGCCAATGGGATTAGCATAAGCACCTAACCTTGGGTCGCTGGAGTTTCTTAAACGGTCAATAATCATATCGCTTACGCGCACATCACCACGATCTTGCATAAAGAGGAACAGTGGGTTAGCATTGTTGCTATTGCCGGCAGCATAGTAGTAATATGCGCTTCCACTGGCATCAGTCATCGCATTTTCCAAATAACCTAAGGCAGTAGCATAAGCATCGCCACTAACTTTTGAAAGGTGCAGTGCATAGCGTGCTTTTAACGCGTAGGCCATGCCCAGCCATTTACCGGTATCGCCACCAAAAATAATATCCCCATCCAGCGAGAAAACATCACCTGCATCAGGGTTTTTTAACAAGGTAATGGCCTCGTCAAGGAGTGATTGGATTCCGGCATAGATATCTTGCTGCGAATCAAATTTAGGGGCTGTATTATCAGCACCTTGCAGCGCTTCACTAAAAGGAATATCTCCCCACAAATCCGAAGCGTAGCCATAAGTGGCAGCAGTAATAATCTTACCTACAGCCTCGTACTGTGATGACCGTGTTGCAGTTTGTTGCGACATGTCAATAAGTTGTTTGGCATCCATAAGAACACCAGCATACACATCTCCCCAGGTATTGTTTGCATCACCTGCGCGGAAACTATACGCTCCTTCGGCTTGTGACTGGCGTGCAATACCTGTCATTTGTTGTGTCCAAAGAGACAAGGTGCGTTCACCGTCGTTGCCCTGAACAACATTGTAAGCAAACCTTGCTTCGATGGTGGGCAAAAGTAAATCCATGGGCACAACGGTTGGTGCGTCAGGATTAATATTCATATCCGGGTCGATCCATTTATTGCAGGAAGTAAATGCTGCAACCAGTAAAATGAGCAAACCGGCTTTTGTTAAAATATTTTGTTTCATGATTTTATACTTTTTCGTTTTTATTAATTCTGTTGGATTATGTTAAAATGCAAAACGAACACCAATTAAATAGGATTTGGTTCCGGGCATATTAAAATATTCCATACCCTGTGCATTAGAGGCACCTAATAAACTTGTTTCAGGATCAACTCCTGTATAAGGGGTACTTAACCACAAGTTTTTAGCGGTAAAGTAGAGCTCGAGATTTTTAACAAAGCTGTCTTTTAACATGTTGTTAAAGTTGTACGACAGTGTTAAATCGCGTAAACGAATCCAGCTTGCATCTTCCAAATAGTCGATGGTAGGTCCGGTAAAGCCGCTACCTTCGTCATTGGTACGCCAGTTCTGGTCTAATTTAACAGGCACGGTATTAACCGCTCCCGTGTTTACATTTACACCATCAAAAACATAATCATCATCACGATTTTCGGTATCGGCATGGGCACCAAAATAGTAAAGGGCACCTCTCGTACCGTTCCACATCATATTACCCTGACGGAAATCGAGCAAGGCGTAAATGGTAAAGTCATAAATCTGGAATGTATTGGCAATACCCATAGTCCAGTCAGGATTCACTTTACCAAGTGCTTTCATGGTATAGTCTCCCATAGGGTAACCATCGTCACCAATCAGCATGTTTCCATTGTCATCGCGTGCCCAGTCGTAACCATAAATGGTACGGTACTCTTCGCCGGCAACGGCACGAATCTGAGGATCAGTAAATCCACCCAGGAAGATGGCATCAACGTTTTCAGCCAACGATTCTACAACATTTTTAATCTTTGAAAAGTTAACATCAATATTCCATGTAAAAGCTTTTGTTTTTACCGGAGATCCATAGGCATGAATTTCAAAACCTTTGGATGACATGGATGCAGCATTTTGATACATGCTTGAGAAACCTGATGAAGGATCAATATCAACAGGGAGTAACAGGTCTGTACTTAGGTTGTTAAAGTAGGTAAGGTCTAATCCCAAACGGTTACTTAAAAACTTAAGGTTGGTACCTACTTCGAACGTACGTGTTTTTTCAGGTTTTAAATCGGTGCTACCCATTACGTTACCGTAGCTAAATCCATTATAAGTAGCTCCACCAACACTTATTGGGAAGTTAACCCCGTAAGGAGAAACCCAACCATCAGAAATGGCTCCCTGATAGTAATAGTTTGAAGTACGATAGGCCGTAGCATCGTTAGCCGTGATGGCATAGGAAGCGAAAATTTTCCAGTAAGGAAGTACGTTGTTGTCCTTTAAACCGGGCAGTTCGCTAAGGATGAAACTACCGTTAACCGAAGGATAGAAAAATGAATTATTTTTCTCCGGCAAGGTGGTTGACCAGTCATTTCTTCCGGTTACGTTAAAATAGAACATCGACTTATAGTTGAGGCCAATATCGAAAAACAGACCCATCATTCTTTTCTTGAAAGTTGACTCTCCGGTCATATTGTTCGAAGTATTGTTCAAGTTGTAATATTCAGGAATCGATAACCCGTCAGCCTGTCCATATACATAATTGTTGTAACGTTCCTGCAGGTTCCAACCCATGGTTAAATACATGCTGAAATCTTCAGAGAAATCATGGTTCATGTAAGCCAACAAATCGTTGTTAAAGTCTCTGTGTAAGGTGTTACGGGCTAAAACATATCCGGCAGATTTTGTTCTGGAACCTTTGGCAATGTATGATTTTACATACTCGCCATAGTAGTCGATACCGGGACGCAAGGTAAAGTGCAACCAATCGGTAGCATAGTAATCAACCTGAACGTTACCGATTAAACGGTTAATCTGGTCTTGCCATAAGTTTTTGTTGGCAGTCCAGTACGGGTTGTCATAACCGCCGCCATGACGGTAGTTTCTTTGTGAACCGTCAGGCAATTCATAACCGGCAGCATTATTAAAGGTAGGAGGTGTCCTCATCAATCCCAGCATTACACCGGAAGTGTTGGAACCCTGCTGAATTCTGTCACCACCATTAATAATATAGTTGGCATTACCGGAAATCTTGAATTTGTCGCTTAATTTAGTAGATCCTGAAATTTTAAAAGTATTTCTTCTCACGTGGTTATTTGGAATAACACCTTTGTCATCCATGTCAGAAGCCGACATAAAAAAGGATGATTTATCGTTTCCACCTGAAAGGCTGATACTGTTATTAAAGGTAACCCCGGTTTGGAAGAAGTCAAAATGATCGTAAATATTAACATCTCCCAATGATGGATCGGCATCAGCCTTAGGCACGATAGCACCATCCACATCGAAGTCGGGATAACCCCAAACGCTGGGATCTTTACTATAACCTGATTCTGAAATTTTAGGACCCCAGGAGGCAAAGAAACCCGAGTACCAGTTTCCATTCCATCCCTGGGCATATTTTTGATTCAGCTTGGGAGTCTGGCTAATTTGGCTAAAGCGCACCGAAGAGTTAAAATTCACCTCTACTTTATGGCTTCCGGTAGCACCACCTTTTTTAGTGGTAATTTGAACTACCCCATTAGCACCGCGAATACCATAAAGGGCAGTAGCAGCACCTCCCTTAAGAACACTAACGTTTTTAATGTCGTCGGGGTTAAGGTCAAGGGCACGGTTTCCACGGGCAACACCGGCAACATCGCCTGATCCAAACCCATCGTCATCAGCAGTTACCGAGTTGTCTATCGGCACACCGTCCACCACAAACAAAGGCTGGTTGTTTCCTGTGATGGAAGTGGCTCCACGAATGGTAATGTAGTTAGCACCACCGGCAGCACCTGATGAACTGGTTACTTCAACACCCGATACACGGCCTTGAAGGGCGTTCACCACGTCGGTATTACCACTCTTGGCAATTTCTTCCGATTTAACATCCTGAACATTGTAACCAAGGGCTTTTTTCTCCTTGGTCATTCCAATGGCAGTTACCACAACCTCGTCAACCATCAACACGTCGGGCTGAAGGGTAACGTTAATTTGGTTTTGACTACCAATGGCAACTTCCTGGGTTTTCATTCCAATGTAAGAAAATACCAGTGTTTTAGCTCCTGGTTTCACTGACAAGGAATATTTACCATCAATGTCGGTAGTTGTACCAACAGTAGTACCTTTTACAAGAACAGTAACGCCGGGTATGCCTGCCCCGTCCTCGGAACTGGTAACCGTACCATTAATGGTTCTTGTTTGGGCTAACGCAAACTGAATGCCGATAAACGACATGAGCGCCAGCATAAGAGTAAATTTTCTCATAATGATAATTTTGGTTAATGAATAAATAAATTAATAAGTAATTTTCACTTTTTTACACGTTTTTCTGTCAATATAATTGGAAATTATCCGCAATATATTGAACCCCATTAAGGGGTACAAAAACCCAGTGCAAGGTAAAAAAAATATTAAAAACCAAAGCAAATAATAAAAAAATTGTTAAAATTTTCCTAATTATATTTTTTAAAGGATTTGAATTAACCCGCTAAATGCAAACTGTCATGCCTGCTGAAGGATTTAGTTAAGCCGGGAAGCTTCTGTCTTAAACCATTACAATAAACAGTATAACAGGAAGATATATTCAGTATGGTTACTTAACAAAAACAATAATATAAAAAGGAACGATAAAAAGCGCTTTCGGGTAACGGGTGATGATTAATTCCGTGTTTGCTTTTGATGACGGGCTAAAAAATGGAAAAAACGGGGCAAAATATCACTTTGAATGGCAGCAATATTCCTTAATAATGCGCCATAGAGGCAGCATAACCGTGCAAAAACAAGTTCAGTTGATTGTTATATGACTTGCCATCCTGTTTCGGAATTAGTGTAATCGTGAGCGGTAGCCAACCAAAATAACCAGCATTAAAAACCCAATAATTATTTCGGCATAATTGAAGTATCGGGCAAACACAATAAAAAAGAATAAGGAGAAAAAGAGCGAAAAATAAAAAAATCCCAGCCCTGCTTTTTTTCCTGAAAAGATAAAAAAGCCCGAAATAATAATGGACACATGCACCAATAACTCGATAGTAATGGGAAGG
>JANTGU010000172.1 GCA_024762735.1 Bacteroidales bacterium
TCGACTGATGCTTGTATGGCTAATCCTGCATTGATAAATCATCAACAGGTTTACACCTGTTGCACGCAAGCAATCAGACCGGGTTTGCAAAGATAGCGCTTATCCTTTACTCATGTAGAATTATGGAGATTAAAAAACTAATGATGCAATAAGATGGTGATAAACACTATTATTTTAATATTATAAAGGATAAACATCCATTTGAGTCTTTATTTGGGCAATATAATTAGATGTATCCTTTACAAAAGGAGGCCTTTTGTTGATAAAGTTTAATAAACTGCTATTTCTTTTAACGAACTGTGTGTTAACCATGCCTGTCTTTTAGTACTTTTGGCACCTATCCGGATAAAAGAACAATTAGATGAAGAAATTCTTTATAGCATTTTTGCTGCTCATTTTCTTGGGTTCATCCTTAAAGGCTCAATATCAGGTTAACGACAACATACAAAATGCCTGGGTGCTACTGATGGATTTAAGAATAGACAGTGCCAAACAGTTGCTGCAAAAAGAGCTGGACATAAACCCGGAAAACTACTATGCTTATTATCTTGATCAAACTTGCGATGCTTATGCCTTGCTGATAAACTCAAGTGAAGAGGAGTATGAACTCTTTTTGAAGAACTACGACAAAAAGCGGGCTGTAATGGACGGCAAATATGAATCTTCCCCTTACTACCTGTTTTGTAAATCGGAAATGGATTTACAGGTTGCCGTTTTTCAAATTATCCATGGCAGCAATTTTGGAGGTGTGCAAAAAGCTTATGCTGCCTATCGCGAAGTGTATAAAAATCTTGACAAGCACCCGGACTTTAAACCCAGCTTGAAACTTGATGGATTTTTTAACGTGGCCATGTCAAACCTGCCCCCTTTTGTAAAATGGGTGGTCTCCTTTTTTAACGTATCATCCGATTTTGATTACGGGGTAAAAACACTCACCGGACTCTATCACGATCAAAGGGACATCAAGGGCATCAATGCTGAGTCGGCGTTGTTTTTAATTTTCACGGCCAAGATTAACAAAACGCCGGAAATGGTTTATCCATTTACTCAAAACCTTGATAGCAACATTCGCTCACTTTTTATCCACCAATACTTCAGAGCCAACATTGCTTACCGTATTGGAAAGAACGAACAGGCGCTTCGCACCATGAAACAGTTAAATGGCAAAGGGCGTCCCTATGCCGAGTTGATATACAACTACATGATGGGTAAAGTCCTGCTTCGCAAACTCGATGACAGTGCAGGCTATTATATTGAACAGTATTTAAAAAATCTTCGGAAACAGGAGTATTTTAAAGAAATGACCTATAACCTGGCCCTTACTGAGCTTCTGAAAGGGAACCGGGCAAGATACAACGAACTTTGCGAGGTGGTACGTGAGCAGGGCAGTGAAGTCAACGAGCGTGACCGGGAAGCGCTTTACGATGCTTCGTTAGACTATCAGCCTGATGTAAACCTTGTGGAAGCTCGTCTGCTGCTGGATGGCGGCTATTTGGAAGATTTTAAGCGGACGATGGATGCCTATCGTCAACACCCTGGCAGTGAGTTGCCTTACCGGCTGGAGGATCATTTTTTAACGGGCCGATACCAAACTCAGACCCATCAGGTTGAAAAGGCTGTCGTCCACTTTCAATGGGTAATTGACCATGGCAGTGATGAGGATTACTATTTTGCTTGCGCTGCGGCATTGGAACTGGGAGGTATTTATGAACAAGCGCATCAGCTTGAAAAGGCAAAAGATTACTACAAACTGGCTTCCAATTTGTATGACAGTGACTATTATGAGTACTTGGGAGCCAAAGCAGACAAAGGCCTTGAGAGAATAAAACAATTAATGAAAGAGTAGTATTCTTTTCCTGTCAGGTAGTATATTTACGGTTTTTTTTAAGTTTGCACACCTTTTTGAGAATCAGAATGGGGTAAATTGGCTCCTCTTTTTTTCAAAACATTGAAAACCAAATTTTTTTAAATGGTTAAAATATTTAACATTAGAATCCTTTCTATTTATTTAATGGGGTTTCTTACTTTTTTCACTTTTTGCGACTCGCGACAAAATATCAGGGCTGAAAAACAGCTCAATGCGCTGGAGCGAATCACCATTCAAAAAAAACACATCGTTACCTACCAAGATATCGAACCAATTAACGATAGCCTGGTAAAACCCATCGACTACCTTAACGTTGTTTCGCTAAAAAACCTTCCGGTAAAAGAGAAGAAGCAGTATTTTATCGACCTTATACTCCCCGCCATATTAATTGCTAAAGAGGAGTATAAAGAGCGACTGGAATGGGTTAATCATGCTGAATCGTTGGATTCGTTGTCTTCTGATGACCAACAAATATTAGCTGATCTAATGAAAACGTATCGTGCTAAAACGGTGGATGATTTAAAGTTACGATTAATCACACATCCGACGAGCATTGTGTTAGCCCAGGCTTCCATTGAATCAGGTTGGGGCACTTCGCGGTTTTTTGTTGAAGCCGACAACGTGTTTGGTGTGTGGTCGTTTAACGAGACTGATCCCCGCATCCCATCACTCAGCACTCGTAATGGAAAACACATGTATCTGTACAAATACAATTCTTTGTCCGAATCGATTGACGACTATTTTAAATTGCTTGCCACACGCTCACCTTTCAGGGCATTTCGAAATGAACGAGCTAAAACCAACGACCCTTTTAAGCTGGTTGAGTACCTAACCGATTACAGTGAATTGGGTGAAGAGTATGTTACGGCGCTAAAGAATCAAATCAGACACAACAAGTTTACCCGTTACGATCATTATCGAATCGACCCGGCCTATTTTAAAAAAAATTAGCTAAGATTACTGGGCTCTGCCGGAAGTCAGTTTAATCAGCGGAAACAACATCAGCAACAACAGCGAAACGGTCGCGATACCAGTTGCCGGTCCATACTTATCTGCTGCCAACCCAATTAAAGGGGCAATAATCGCTGCAAAAACCGATTTAACTTGTGAAGTAAGCGACAAAACCGTTGCCATGGCATCATCATGCGAAAGCTCTGCAATCATGGATACGCCAATAGGTTTTCGCAGGTTTTCCACCATCATAATAAACACGAACCCTACGATGGCCAGCGCGTACCATCCCGTCAGAAAAACAATTCCAATCAACACGCCTGTACCAAAACCTGTTAACAGTGTCAGGTTCATGGGTGATTGGTAGTTGTTAAAAATATTTTTGAAATCATCTGACCGGCGGCTCATCCATGCTGTCAACAGGTAAATCACGAAATAGAACAATCCCACGATGAGTGCCGTTTTTTTATCATGATTCAGATAAGCAAAAGCAGGAACCGATAGTGCAAACATCTTGATAACCGGCTGGACAAAATCCTTAACCGCTTTAAAATAACCGGTATAAATGGAGGTGTTTATCAAAGCTCTTAAAAAATGAGGTTGCTTAAACGATAACACGAAACCTTGTTCAACCTGCTTAAACTTTTGCTTGACTCCCGAGAGCTCAAAATTTTTAATGGTACCGTCCAAATACTTAGGATAGGAGGCTATTAACAGCATATCAAGCAGGTAGGGCAATACGGATGCTAAAAATATGATCCGGAAACTTCCCGAGTAAAATACTATAATCCCTGCCACCAACGACGACAAAGCCGATCCCCTCTGCGACCAGGCCCGGGTGTGGCCGTAGTAATCGGTTTTTTGTGAGGCCCACCCCTTCCGCTGTAAGTAGTGGAATATCATGGCCTTGTGCACACCTGATCTAAATGCGTCGGCAAGGGCAAAAAGCAACATGGCCGTTGCCATCAATGCAAAAGAGTTGGAAAAGTAGAAAGTAAAAAACGATCCCAGGTAAACCAAAAATGCCAACATCAGAGTGCGGCGACGCCCCAGGGCATCGGCAATGGCACCGCTGGGAATTTCAGTTAAAACAATAGTGACGGACCGAATGGAATACAGAATGCCAATCTCAACATAGGTAAGTCCCTTTTCCAAAAAAAAGAGCATGAGAAAACTCTCAAAGAACCGAAGGTTCTTAAAAAAGCCATATAAGCTAAATTTATAATACTGAAGGTTTTTTTGATACGATTGATTCAAAGCCAAGGTTTTTAAGAGAGGTAAAATTAATCAATTTTCAAAGCGTAATTGGACTATTTTTGCCATCCATGAAAAAGGCAGAGATTTCATACAAGCGAATATGGCAGATTGCCTATCCTATTATCTTAGGCAGCGTGGCTCAAAATGTGGTTAACTTTACTGATACTGCCTTTTTGGGCAGGGTTGGCGAAATTGCCCTTGGCGCCGGCGCATTGGGTGGTCTGTTTTACCTGGCTGTTTTTATGCTGGGATTAGGGTTTGGAACAGGTGCTCAAATAATTATTGCTCGACGAATAGGGGAAGGTAAGCTAAAACAGGTGGGTGTGGTGATGGATCATGCCCTGCTATTCATGATTATGCTGGCCACGCTGTCGTTTGTTTTGATGTACTTTGGGTCGCGCGAGTTATTAGGGTACGCTGTTCAATCGGAGCGCATTTACAACGCCACCCTGCAATACATGAATTTCAGATCGTTTGGAATATTTTTTGCCTTTGTGAATGTTACCTTCCGTTCGTTTTATGTGGGGATTACCAAAACAAAGGTCATCTCCTACACCACGGCTGTGATGGCTGTAACCAACATCTTGTTAGACTATGTACTCATATTTGGCTACTATGGTTTTCCCAGGATGGGGATTGAGGGAGCCGCGCTGGCCTCCTCCATTGCCGAAGGGGTGGCCATGCTGTTTTTTATCAGCTATACCAAAGTAACCGTTAACTTTTCGCAATTTAACCTTTTTCGTTTTAAGATGCTGTCGCCTGGTTATATGGGCAGGATACTAAAAGTCTCTCTACCTGTGATGATGCAGCAGTTTGCCTCACTCTCTGTTTGGTTTGTCTTTTTTTTAATCATCGAGAAGTTGGGCGAAGCATCTCTGGCAGTATCCAATATCATCCGAAGTATTTATGTTATATTAATGATGCCTGTGTGGGGATTTGCCACTGCTACCAACGCGTTGGTTAGCACTGCTATGGGAGAAGGAAACCAGAAGGATGTAATGAAAATCACCTATAAAATTGCCGGCATGACTTTTTTGGGTGTTTTATTGATTGTTATGGTGGGTTTGCTGTTTCCCAGGATTATCATGGAAATTTATACCAACGATACCTTGCTAATCGATATGGGAATCAATATTTTGAAAGTAGTTAGTCTTGGCGCCCTGTTCATTTCCATTGGTTTTATAATGTTTAACGCTGTATCGGGAACCGGAAAAACCAATATTTCGCTTACCATTGAGCTCGTTGTTTTGGCAATGTACCTCACCTACACCTTTGTCCTGACCAATTACCTTCATGCCAGTGTAGCTACGGTGTGGACTTCCGAACTGCTTTATGGTTCGTTGCTGGCACTTTTCTCGTGGGGATATCTACTTGCGGGAAAGTGGAAGCACAGCACCATCTAGTACTCTTGCTCCCACAGTGCTTGTTATCACAACAATAATCGCTCCTAAAAATTACTTTCAGAGTAACC
>JANTGU010000173.1 GCA_024762735.1 Bacteroidales bacterium
TGGCTGGAGGCGCACTGAGAGGAAATGACTAAATTTTGGAATGTTTCGAGTGCCTAAAGTAAAGATAGGAGAGGTGCTTCCAGGCTGAATTGTCACCAATCCGCTCAGCCCCGGGGTTCAACCCGGGGCACTTAAGGGGCATGCTTATTAGGTTCTTCTTTATTTTTGAGAATTCTGTATTTGAACCAAAATCTTGGGGTAAATATTTAAATATCTATATGCCCCGGGCTGAACCCCGGGGCAGAAAAGATGTTGAATACTAAAGCAATACCCGTCGTCATTTCGACAGAGCGACGTAAGGGGCGACGAGAAATCGCCTTAGCAGCAGCCTGCCCATTATACAAAATATTCCTTTTGCCGTAAGAGCAGGGTGGTACTTGGGAGATCCCTCAGTCGTGCCTCCTTCGGGAAGACGTGGGGTAATGCAGAAAGGGATGGGAGCATTGACATTACAGCAAAACCCGTCATTTCGACGACTGAAAGGAGGAGAAATCTCCCCAGCAGCAGCCTGCCACTAAAGTAAGAAGAACTTTGTCAGCTTTACAAATCCTTTCAGGCTGAGCAATATTTTGTACATTAGCACGACAAATTTAACAGGAATGTTGGCAGGTACACTTTTTTAATGCCTTTGTTCCTTTAACGCTTTAATATTTTAGTCATGAAATCTCTAATATTTCTTTTGCTATTGCCCGTGGCTCTCATGGGGCAGGCTGATTATCAAACCATTCTTCCTGACGCGGTGGCACTGTACAAGGCACAGCACTCCTTTAATGTTTACGACTATCAGGATTCAGTAAAGCATATTAGAGGGGTCAAAGTTACCGACACCGTTTATGGTGATGGTTTTACAACTTACAATTTCTTTCACGAGTATCATGACGATAACTATACCAGGGATAAAATATATAATCTGTTTGACACCTGCTTTAACTTATATACCCAATGTTGGTTGGGTTCCGGGGTAGTTGTTTATGATAATGGAGTGAACATTTTTTTCAACAGAAACAATGATTCACTTTTTATTGAAACCGGAGCAGACCTTAACGATAGTTGGGTATTTTATCAGGCTGATACCGGCATTGTCTATACTGCCGTGGTGACCAATATTTCGGAAACGGAGTTTCTCGGGGTAACCGACTCGGTAAAAACCATCACCATTACAGGTGATAACAAAACATACACCCTGGAGATCAGTCAAAAACACGGGTTTGTAAAAACCATCAATTTCAGAGATTTTCCCGACTTTGGCGAAGACACCTATCAGGTTGACGAACATGATCTGGTGGGATTGTCAAATCCTGTTTTGGGATTGCAGTTTCTTGATGCCAGGGATTATTTTGATTTTAGCATTGGTGACGAATTTCATCATGCTCTTTATGAAGATCCCAATAATGCCGGGTACTATTCAGGATTCAGGACAGAAAAGGTATTGTCAAAACAAGTTGTGGACGAGGATCATTTTAAATACACCTTTGAGCGTTACGAGTGGGGCATAATTATTGACCCTGACGACGAATATGTTTTTAAGCATGATACAATTGTTACAACTTATCCCGAGCTCATATTATCAGATGACAGTAATAAAATGCCTTTTGAAAATCTTGATCCGGTTTACCCCCGCAGGTATTTTTTAACCAATGAAGGGTTTAACGGAAGGCAGTCAAAATTGTTTGGTAATCAAATATTGCGAAAAACAGACAGTTGTTTTCAGATTGGTTTCTTTGAAGGCAGCAGCGAGTACTTTTGGATAGAGGGAGCCGGTTATAGTTTCACCTCGTATTATGACGACGCCGGCGAATGGGATGAGAGGTTGGTTTATTTTAAAAAAGGGGATGAAACCTGGGGAAACGAACTTGTACCTCCCATTTCGGTGCCGGAGAATCCAGCACCTCGTTTGACACAGGTCTATCCTAACCCTGCAAAAAACTTCGTTTACGTGAAACTTACCCAATATAAAACCGGCAGTCATGCCCGTATCAACATCATCGATTTAAAAGGCAGGTCTGTTTATAGCGGAAGCTTTAACGGCCACAAATTAAAAATTGATGTGAACAATTGGCCGGACGGCATGTACATGTTTAAAATCATAACTAACGGTTTTGAAACCAATGGCAAATTTGTGGTAAATCATTAGGTGGCCACTCGCCAATCACGTAAGCTAAAATATTTCTTAATTCAATATTCCTGTTTCGTCTTCGTTTTGTAACGAGGGCGCAAATATTCCCCAACCCGCTCGTTCGGATTTATAATCCAAACGTACGAATCAACCTGCTAAACCGGCCTTGTAGCCCGAATTAAGTTACCATAACCCTTCATGCTTTCGGCAAACAGATGCCACGAGTACGTTATGGTCACCCTATGACTTCAGGTCATAGGACGTGCCTTTTGCTAAAGCACCATGAAGCCGCCTAAGTGACTCTATTCTGGCAGACTTCTTTTCGGATTCCTTTTTTAGTTCGCTTCTTATCGACCAATGAGGTGAAGGTTTTACTTTCTAATTTCAACAATAAATCTTAAACCACATATCCCTATTCTTCAATCTTCAATCCTCTGGCTACTTTACAATCAGCTTTGTTACAACAACACTGTTCCCATCCTTCACATAAAGCAAATAAAGACCTTCGCCATGATTGGATAGATCAAGGCTGACGGAATGGGTGTTTTCCGGGATGGATTTCTGAAATACCTTTTTGCCCTGCACATTGTACACTGTCAGGCTGCTACGTTTGCTAACAGGCGTACCAAAATCGATAAAAAAGAGCCCGTTTCCAGGGTTAGGATAGACCTTTGCAAGTTTCTTTTCAGCGTGATTGGCAATATTAACAGCCACCGTGGTAGCCGGGAAAATAATATTATCAACCCAGGCACAGTCGCTTCCGCCGCTTTCACTAAAATCTTTTTCGTACGACCAAGTAAGGGTGTGGTCGCCTTCCGATACAGGATAGGAAGTCGTACTCCAATCTTTTTCTCCCGACCATTCCCCCATCATGGCATTATCGATATAAAAGCGTAGAAAATCGTAAGTATCCTCCGATGAAACTTTTCTTGCAAAGTGGATGGAGTCGTTACCAACAGTGGTTAAAGTAACAAACAGGTCGCTGTGTTGCAGGTCACTAATGACTCCCGATTTGGCACACCAGTTTCCTTCAAAAGGCACCTCACCTGAGATAGTCCACGGGGCATCACCTCCCTGTTGCCATTCAAATTTAGAGAAATCGCCGGTTTCAAAATCTTCAATCTGCAACCCCACTGAAACGGAATAATCTCTATCGGTAAAATATTCTCCTGAAGCAAGATGGTAGGAAAACAGTACCGAGGTCCCCGGCGGGGTATTCGGGTCAACTACCACCTGGAAAGCGGCATATTTAACCGAACCGGCAGCGAGGGTATCAAGCGGTACCTGCGCGTTATTCATGGTAATCCAGGGGCTGTTGAGTGTAATGGTTCCCATGGCGCTGTAGCAATCGGCATGACCGGTATTTGAAGAGGGGATAATAAGGTAGGCCGTTTCTCCCGGATCCAATGACCCATCGTTATTGCCACTCTCGGAATCATCAACGAACAAGGTTCCTGCCAAAAGCTGCGGTGCATTGATGGTAATGGAAAACTCCGATTGCCACGAACCTTCATCAGCCGTATCGGCCAGTTGAAAAATAACCGATTCCTGATCGGGTACGTTGTTGGCAACAGTACAGCTAAATGCTGCATTTTGGATCACGGTGTCAGAGGCCGTGATGGTTCCGTAAAAAGCAGTATCATCGGTAATCATCACATTTCCGTTTAACGAAGAAAGAACCGAATGAACATTATGCGCATCGGCCGTTCCTACATTAGCCAAGGCGACATTCAACAAAATATCTTCGCCAAAATCTGCGGCACCGTTGTTGTTGCCCGCGGGGTCGGAAATGGTGTTGCCGGCATAAATAATAAAAGCGGTGTTGGCCGTAACAAATGTTAATTCGGTGGTGTCAGGCAAGCAGTTGTATCCCGAAACAACCAGTCTTCCGGTGCCGGGGATAGTGTTCAAGGTGTCAAAAACTACCCAGGTGTTTCCCGTGGAGTCGGTGATACCATATCCCAACAGCGTGTTGTCCTTTAAAATGCTACAGGTGTAATTGTGCGCTGGGGTTCCGTTGGCTTCCACATACACGGCTACTGAATCAGTACCTATGGCGATGGATGGGTTACAAGTAACACTTACCGAAACAGGTTCGTCGGTCCAGACTGACATGGCCGGGTCACCCAAAACATTCAAATCGTAAAAATTCCATCGAAGAGCGCCCTCTTCCCACTGACCGGGTGCTTCAACCCAGGGTGCAGTGGCTATTTTGGCTTCCATCAGGGCGCGTCCTACCATGCTAAGGCTGTCGTGAAAAAGAGCATCTTCCATTTCCCGATGCAGGTGGGCTGCCGGCCCCTCGGTTTGGCCTTCGTTAAACCAGCCATACCGGGAGTTGCCAATCACGGCAGCAGCAAAATTGTCGATGTTGACCATCCGTTCCAAAATACAGTCATCGTAATCAAACGCACCGCAATCGCAGCCATGGGTGTGGAACAGCGTGTAGTTGTGGGTAACGCCATCCACGGCATAAAAATTGGCATTGGTAATATCGCTGTTGGAAAGGTGAGCCACGTAAGTTTGATTGGCGTGACCCACGTGATGGACAAACTCTTTTCCCTGATTGATGTGATTGATGAGCGTGGTTCCCGACCAGCTTTGATGTTTTTCGTAAAGTGAATCGATGTCGTAGCTTTCCGGTATTCCGGTTGTCGTGTAACCGTTATCGTCGTGCGTGCCAATGAGCAGGTTCAGGTACTGGCTGCCCCAGGTTTCAGGATTGCTGTATAAATATTCACCGGCCAGCAGGGGTTTGGTAAACTCGCCTAAAACCGGATGGTTTTGATACCAGATACTTTTGTGCATGAGTGCGTTCAGCTCGGCAGTGTTGCTGAAGGGCATTCTGGCCACGGAAATGTCAGGCAACAGGTCATCTTCATCAGGCTCGCCCCAATGATTGTCGCCGTCATCGTTCCAGGTTCCGTCCAGTGCCGAATAGTACAAGTCGGCAGGGATATCGTTGCTTTCAACACCACCCCCTGAAATGACATAGCAGTAAAACCCGCGAGAGGGGACAATCTCCACATCGCCACCCAGCAGCACAAATTCTACGCCGTGGTTTTGGTACTCCTGAATGATAAAATTTCTGATTTTCTCTTGCAAGTCTTGTCCCGAAATATTGTTGTTGATGTAGCTTACCGAATAGACTTTGGATCTGATACCTCGCTCGAGATAAATATTTCTCAGACTGTCAAAACTGTTTAGATATCCCGTTCCGGTGATGATTAACAGTCGGTAATCGGTCATGGAGCGACTTTTGCTTGTGGTGTATAACTCTATGGCTTTTGGATTTTGAGCGAGCGTCAACACTTTGTTTCTTACAGAGGTGCTTGTTTTCAGATTTTTTGCCTGTACCTCTGCCGAGGATGATTGGCGCGTGTGGATGGTGATGGTG
>JANTGU010000174.1 GCA_024762735.1 Bacteroidales bacterium
TGTTTGCAACCCGCCTTCAATAAGGGAGTTTTTGATAATAAGGGTTAGGCTGTCGATGTAATATTGCGAATCGTATATGCCGGATCCGCTTTCATCGTAAAAAATGCAATTATACATTGAAACATTTCCATCTGTAATCCAAAAGTCGTAAACATCAGGGCTTTTACATTTCGTAAAGGTACAATTGGTTAGATAGATGCTATGAGGATGGTAGCCGATAACCATTCCACTTATATCTTTTCTATCATTATTTAAAAACAGACAGCCTGTTAGTATGCTTACAAAATCACTGGCAACAGATTCGAAACCACCACCTCCTATGTACGGTGGGTGATCATAGTCGGGATAATTATTTTCAAAAATACAGTTTGTAATAAATGCAGTATCGGGTTTTAAATATTCACCACCTACAGAAAGCCCTCTGCCTCCTTTTGAATTTTTAAAACCAGAGTTAGAGCAATGCACACTTGACCGGATGCTGGTAACGGCTCCCCTGTCATTCCACCCGCTATCGACAGTAATACTGTCTAACACAACGTTTTCGTTGCTTTCGTAAATTAACAAGGCTTTTGATTGAACATTGTATCCTCCATCAAGATAACCTCCCCGTTCTAAAGTTAACTTTTTAAAACTATAGTTTGTGGTATAATGCGTAGCCATTGCCACCTTTGTAATATGCTCGGCATCCAACACCGTATTTTTCATGCTTTGGCCAACAACGTAAATATAGGGACGAACATTTAAAGGATACCTTTCACCACTCAACGATTCGGAATAGGTACCATTGGCAAGATGGATGGTGTTGATTTTAGAACTGTCCACTTTAATTTTCGAGTAGGCCCACGAAATGGTTTTAAGGGCTGAATCGGGTGATGTGCCTGCATTAGTATCACTACCCGTTAAGGGATTTACAAATAAATCTGCATTAACAGGATTAATGTAGGCATGCTGGCAATCGAAAGTATAATTATAAGTTTGTATGCCGTTTACTGTTATATGGACAAAAAAATACCTTGTAGGAATACTAACTGAAAAAGTATCCAAATAAAAATGAATACTATCATCACCGTTTACTGTATAAAGATCGTTTCCGTATCCTGCATAGTTGTTATAAATGCTACATCGGTTAATACTGTCGAAAGTAACTGAATTGCCGACAATAGATAAACCACCAGCTTCATAAGCACGATTGTCGTGAATGCTTACTCCTGATAAAAAAAGAGTTGGATTATTGTTTCCTTCGCAACAAATTCCACCGGAAAAAGTGGCTGCCCTGTTATTTTTGATTACACAATTATACACCGAAGCATGGCTATCGTAAACACATATTCCTCCTCCCCGAAAATCTGTGAAATCAGGAGTAATATGCGCACCTTTTCCATGTTGTAAAGTAAAACCGTTGATTACCGCATTTGCTTCGTTGTGGTTTATCACGATACAACTGCTTGTTTGGTTTCCATCAATAATAGTGGAATACTTATAATTGATATCCCCCGTTGTCAGCGTTAGACTTCCGAGCGTAAGGCTTTTGCCTTTGAAATCGATATTTTCAAAATAGGTGCCCGGCCATACCAATACGGTATCACCGTTCCATGCATGGTCAATGGCATCCTGAATAGTGGTAAAATCGCCGGTGCTGTCCTGCTTTACGGTGAGGGTTTGCGCCGAGAGAGATGACGAAAACAAAAGGGTTAATAATAAAATAAAGAAAGGTTTCATGTTTTAATGTTCAAGGTTTAAGGTTCAAAGTTTAAAGTTTAACTTCGGCTCTGTATTTTACATAGCCGAAGTTAATCATCTTGATTTATCGATTTATTATAAAACGCTGCACTTTGGAATATTCACCCGAGGTTACCCGTAACAAATAAATGCCGTTTTTATAGTTTCGTGTGTTAACGACACTTCGATGCAATCCAGCCGGTTGACGCTCGTGTCGGTTTTCTAATTTTTTGCCTGTAATATTTATTATCTCGATGGCAGTGTTTTCTGTATCGGTTGTAACATATTCAACCGTTATGCTGTTTCGTGCGGGGTTAGGGTAAACTTTTAAAGCAAGGCTGTTATCGTTGTTTACCGGTTTAACCGTTTTTTTTGTTTTAAACGAAACAAGATAATGACTTTTTCTTTCATTTGCATTAATCTTGCGCTGCTGCCAGCCGGGTTGATTATTATTTTTTACATAGTATTCTTCTATTGCCGGTTTTGAGCTTTTTTGGGTGTTAAAATATTCGACAAAGTAAACCGTTCCCGTAGTGTCTTTGTCATACCCTCTTATCAAAACAAGCGTATCTTCCGTAAGCACTTTACTTGCACCAATGCAGGTACCTCCAATAAAGGCTCCAATTTCAGTTGGCCGGTTGGAAGTGTCAACTTCAATAAAATAGGCGGTATAATCCTTTTTTTCAGCAAATTCAAAATGTTCGGTTGACGATTTTACATCAAACGAACCGAAAGGATTGCCGTTTTGCCAATGAAAATTGGTTATGTTGCCGCTTCCCGGTTTTAATATTACCATGTCACCATACGTTAAGTGGGGGGCACTTTTACCAATACCAACAGCACAAATCCATTGTGGATATTGTTGCCCCATGTACCAGTCTTTATAGCAAGACCAGTCTTTGGCTTTAATTTCAGTCAATTCGTCAAGTACCCCGGGAGCAATAGCATCAAAGGGGCTTTGTGTTTGATACAGCCAATATCCAATCCAGTTTTCCTTGTTGGCATACAGGGTTAATGTTTGCGAAGGGTTAGCCACATTGCCATGCATGTATAATATATTAAAACCGTCAGGGGTAATATCAAGTTTGTAACCACGGGTACTAAAGGTATTATGCAAGTCACCTTCGTAAGACCAGCCATTTGTATATATTATATTGAAAGTAGTTTTATAGGGCAGGTCACCCACATTCTGGTCTTTAGCACTAAGATGGTAGCATGCTAACTTTTGGTATGCTGTTTCAAAATTATCTTTATGTAGCACATCGGAAGTAAGCCAATAATCCCCTTCCTCTCCTCCATTACCGTTTCCTGTACCGTTTCCAGGTGTTCGGGGAATTGATATCCAATCGGTACCATCGCCCAGTAATAACGGTTCGCTTGCCTCGTATTCAACCACGCTTATGTTACCATGGGTACCGTTTGGAATTAAAATATGGTTGGACATTGGAGCAAACACAGGTTGGTTGGAAAAATAGAAATCGTTGTCGCCAAGTATATCCAAACTTCTGTTGTGTAAATAGGTACTCTTTAACCCGGAAGCAGCATCATCTGGATCCAGACTGTAAAGCATGGTTTGTGGTGAGGTTTCATTTTTAACAACGTACATATATAACCTGCTGTTATATGGATTCAGATTAATCGATCGACAAAAAGAAAGATTAGAGGAGGTGTAAAGCAAGGTTTGTGTCCCATCTTCGTCAATAGAATAGACATGGCCATAAGTTATCCCGTTAGTAAGATAAATGGTATTTGTTACAGGGCTGTAAGTAAAATCGTTGCAACTACTGCTAACAGTTGTTACTGTTTCATTGCTGCAATCAAATTCTTTAAGCAAAGCCCCCATTTGAATATAACACTTGCCCAGTTTAGAAGCATCGATACCATATGAATTAATCGTGTAGATATCGTTATCGCAGATTATTTTAGATGGGTTATCGATCCCGTTGGTATATGTAGTAACTGTGAGATCACCTGAAATTTTTATTAAAACACCATCATTACTGCTTTGTGGTTGCTGAGCCAATGGGCTAAATCCGGTATAAAAAGTACGAAAAACACCGTAAACAGATTTATTGTGGTAGTTATAATCAAAATTGGCTTTGACAAATCCCTGATTGTTAACAGAATTGTAATTAAACAGCAAGGTACTGATATAAGAGTAGTCGTTTGCATTAAAAATTTTAATTTTAATGGTGCTGGCAGTGGGTACCATATTCCCCGTTATATACAGATTTCCCTTGGGGTCGATAAACATTTTCTCGCAGTTTGATAAACCCGTTGGGTATTCGGCCACCAACGTGTTGGTAAAACCGTTATACACTTTAAAATTGGTTGTGCTGTTTTTGTTTTCAATAACAATAAACTGATTTTTAAAGGGGTTAAAAATAATATCACCTACAGGGTTGTCCATAGTAATGGTGGAAGTATTGTTGGTAGCCGTGTTTACAACAACAACGCGGCTGTTGTCGATATGCTGACGGGTAAAGAACCAGGCTTTTTGTAAACTTTTGCTAAAGGCACTTTTGTAAGCGATAGAACCTGTATTTATCGCGTTACCGGTTGTATTGTCCGCGTTTATTGTTTCTATTCCACTATTGGTAGCTTTAATAAAATAAGCATGGTTGTCGTTGGTTATTGCCCCTTTTTCGAAATAATTGGTTTTAGCGCTGACAATAGCCTGTGTACTATAGGTAAACCCGCCTACCGGCGAAAGTTGCACAACTTCATTATTTTTTCCGAGCAAATAGCTGTTGTCATTTCTTTTTGCTAACCACAGCGGTGAGTTGTCAGTTGCCGGGGTTCCCGTGGTTAGGGTTTGTATTGAATTATAGTTTGAACCATCAAAATGATACACTTGAATGTCGTAAGAAGGGCAGCCTGAATTCCCGTCCTGTATATATCCAACAATAAGGTTATTGTTATCAATATCGTACGCTCCCGTTTTAACCTTATTATAAGCTACCGGAAACTGAGAAACAGAATTGTAGTTTTCTCCGTCAATTACATAAACAGTTGCAGGGGCATACTCTGAACCATACGGTAAACAAAAAACTTTATGAAAGTTTCCATCGTGTACATAAACAATTTTTCCTGTTTTATCGTATATGCCGATAGAGATGGTTTTACGTAATAAGAGTGTATTGCCCGAAACTTCCCAAACTTCGTAACTGCCGTTTCTGCTTAAATAAAAAATATTGTTTGTTTCATTCACCGCGATATCAAATATTTGATAAGCAGGATCAGAAGTGGAATAAAAATCGGTAAAAGAAGCGGTAAGCGTTAAGTTGCTGCCGTTTGATTGGTAAACACCGAGATAAAATCCGCTTTGGTTGCTTTGGTTTTTAATTCTACATGCCCAATATAACCTGTTGTGACTATTGTCGTAACGAATAATGTTATCGCCAAGCGATGTATTTCCATAAGGTGACGGAATAAAGAAGTTATCATCTTTTTGATTTGTTATCGTGTTTATTCTAATCAGGGTCAAGCCCGGTGTTACCACGTATAAAAAATGGTTGTTTTCGTCAACGGCCATCATGTTAAGAGTGGTAATGTCATCAAACGCGTTAAAAGGATATTGATATTGCCCGTATTCTTCATCGTTACCACCAAAATTTATCACTGTTTTATTACCGGTATTATTTCCATCGAACGAAAGGATTTTTTTAGGGGAGTAAACATATACTTTGTCTGATGAACTTGAATAGGCGATGTCGTTAATAATCATACCATAACCAGGTGTGTTTAGGTTTGTGTTAAAAACCTCGTTGGTCTGAGAAAATAAAAAATT
>JANTGU010000175.1 GCA_024762735.1 Bacteroidales bacterium
ATACGGTTGTTAAGTATTGCAAAACTAACTGAAAATTTGAACTGTAAAAGAGGAGAAAAAAAAAGAACCCAGGGTTTAACATTATTTAGGAGAGTACGAATTGGTTGTTTTTTGGTATTTGGGGTTTGGCATATCCCTTGTTTTCCGTACTGGAAAACCTTCGGTAGATTTTTTTATGTTCATTTCTTTTATCGAAAAGAAACCCCGCCTGACCACATTCGGGCAGGGAGCCAATCCCGAAAGCTTGCGGTAAGTAATTGGTTAATCTTGTAATGAAACCTTTGCCGAACATTTTTCATCTTTTTTTGAATAAACGACGTAACCACCCAAATCAGGCCGACTATGAGGAGGACTGAACTCCGCCTTGACCAGATTCCGTTAAAAAAACATAAGCCCGGAGCCGTTAAAAAACTTATGCTGTTCGACGACGTTAAGTGCCGAAGTTGAATGAACTTCTAATTTCTATTTGAACTCTATTTGATTTGATTAAACAACAGGATTAAAAAATAAAACAAGTGCTACTTCGGCAATTAAAAGGAGGAGTTCATAAGTTTTAGGTATAGGAATTATGTTTTTAGGAATCTGGGCGCAGCGGAAGTTTTTTTGGTAACCCGCCTGAATGACTCTAGTCGGGCATGGCTTTTTCTCAAAAAAAAGTTACAGAAGAAATAAAAAACTAACGCTTGATCCTGAATTTACTGTTGAAATCCGTATTGGTTGGTATTTGGGGTTAGCCATATCCGGCCAAAACAGCAACACTTCATAACACCTATACTTCTAAATCGGTGCCACCAGCCCCACGTAAAGGCCGGTTTCTTTTTGTTTGTTGATGGAATATTCGAGCCGGATAACAATGTCGTAAAAAGTCACAAAATCAACGCCCAGTCCGGTGCTCCATAGCAGTTGGTTGCCCAACGGGTTGGTGTTATAGGTTTGTGCATCGTGGGCATAACCGGCATCAAAAAACAGGTTGGCGTAAAGGGCATAAAACAGTTTCCCGAACTTTTCGCTCTTTATCCATTTGATCCGGTGTGTTTTCATGGGGATTATTTCATATTTGAAATTTGATTTTAGCAGCCCCAACTCTTGCCCGTTTATTACATACAGTTCATATCCTCTCATATCGAAATCCCCCAGCTCGATGCCGGGGTGAATCAGGTAGGGTTGAAACTTATCTTTATTGGTAAACAGGGCTGCCAGCCGGTAAGCAAAGTAAAAACGTTTGGCAAGCGAAAAATAGTGGTCGAAGTTAAATTCGATGGAAGTAAAGTTCATATCGTTGAACAGCCCAAAACCGATTTTATCAAACTGGACATCAAAATAGTAGCCCTTTAGCGGGTAAGGTACATAGTCGCGATAATCGAGCTTGTACTTGTAGTAGAGTTCCAAATAGTTGTATTGATTGTCGCCATAGGTTAATCGGGGATTCATGGTGAGCAACGAGTCGTTAAGCCATAAATAGTTGTAGGTCAAAAGCAGGTTATGAAACGAGTTGTAGCTGGCACGGTAGGAAAGCCCCAGTTCGGAAAAATAGTTTTTTTTGGCATACTCCTTTTCAAATCCGTGATAAAGCGGTTTGTTGTTGCTGATGTCATAATTGGTTTGGCGGTTGTAAATAACGCCTCCTGCTATCGAAACTCCAAATTTTTGTTTTTTGTTGACGTAAGGAATTTCCCAACGGGCGATGGCCGCCTTGTCGTAGCCCCCTTGCAGAATAACATGAAGGGTTTCCAGGCGCCCCCTGAAATTATCAACCCTCAGGTCGATGCCGTAGTTCAGCCGGTTAAAGTCTTTGGTTTCCCACCATACATTAATGTTCCGGTCGGCAAAATCGAACACGGGAATGGGCCAGATGTACCATCGTTCGATAAAGTTAATCTGAACATTTTTTTGTTGAGCCGAATCGGAAACCGAAAAAGTGACAAAATTAAAAAGCGAGCGGTTCATTAAATTGTCGTGACTCTTTTTAACTTTTTTCTGAAAATCGCTTTGGGTAAGGGTATCGCCCTCGGCAAACTCCAGCTCGCGCGTGATGATGTTGTCGCGGGTAATTTTGTTTCCGGAATAGGATATCTTACCCACAACAATTAACGAGTCGGAATGGATATCAGGATTAGCCTGACCAAAAGTAACCCATGAAAGAAGTAGTAAAAAAACAGTTATCCCCCTGGCGATCATATATTGAGGTATTTCATCAACGAATCGTAGTTTTCCCGCAGATCATCTTCATCGTATGCGTCAGCCACAACCGCTTTTACCAAATAGTTATAGCGTTCAAAAGTTTGCACGACTCGTTGAATTTCGGACGTGTTAAGCTTGAGTACCACCTCCACGCGTGTTGATTCGGGCTGGTTAATTACCACGCTGTTAAGAATTTTAACATCGTTCGACTCCACGATGTTGGCAATCTCCGTCAGGCTGTAGTCGTTTATACTCATCTCAAGAAAAATTAATCCGCCCGGATTATCCAGCGAGAGTGCCTCGGCGGTTTTTGCCAAAAGCTTTTGCAGGGTGATGGAACCCGTGTAACGCTGCTTTTCGTCTAAAACCGGTATCAGGGTAAGATCAAGTGCATTTACCTGTTTCAGCACATCAAAAATAGTTTGATAGGTATAAACATAAGGGTTTTTTAGCGACAGCGTGTGGTTACCTAACGGGGCATCAAAATCGTTAAGGGCGTAAATATCCATTTCCGATATCAAGCCCAAAAACTCCTCGTTGTTAACAATGGGAAGGTGCGACAGCTTATAATCTTCCATCCAGCTCAGGGCTGTTTTCCCCGTGTCGGAGGTTTTAAGAGGCAGGATGCCGTCGGATATTAAATTTTGTGCTGTCACAGTAAACAATTTTAAACAAAAGTAACAATTAATAACGTACGGCCACGCCAATATGGTTATTTTGGCAACTCTGTCTCCCTGATATCTTCGAGCATTTTGAGGTAATTAACGTACCGGAATCGTGCTATTTCGCCCTTTTTAACCGCTTCGATAACGGCACACCCGGGCTCATTAACATGAACGCAGTTGTTGAAACGGCATCGCGACATCCGTTGGCGGATTTCAGGAATCCGTTGTCCCAGCTCATGGCTATCGAAACCCACCAGCCCAAATTCTTTGATGCCGGGCGTGTCGATGATGTAGCCGTTAAACGATAGCGGGAACATTTCGGCAAAGGTGGTGGTGTGCTTTCCCTTTTCGTGCATGATCGACAGTTCGCCCTCTTTTAGGTTCAAGGCAGGGTCAATTTTATTTATCAGTGCCGACTTCCCTACTCCCGAATGTCCTGACAGCAGACTGGTTTTGCCGTCGAGTAATTTTTTTAAATCCGCAACATGGTAGTTTTCTTTGGCGGAAGTAACCATGCAGGTGTATCCGGCTTCGGTATATATTTTAATGTAGTCGTCAAGCCGTTCTTTTAACTCGTCATCGTACAAATCGTATTTGTTAAAAACGATGACGGTGGGGATGTGGTACGCTTCGGTAGTGACCAAAAAACGATCGATAAACCCGGTGGAGGTACGGGGTTTAACCAACGAGGTGATGAGGATGGCCTGGTCGAGGTTGGAGGCAATAATGTGTGCAGCTTTGGATAGTTTGGTAGCCTTGCGGATAACATAATTATCGCGATCGAATATTTTGCTGATCACGCCGGTATTATCTTCATCACCAGGAACAAATTCCACTTTATCGCCCACGGCAATAGGGTTGGTGGTACGAATGCCTTTTATACGAAAACGCCCTTTTAGTTTGCATTGATACTGCTTGTTTTCTTCAGTAAGCACCGTGTACCAGCTTCCGGTTGAACGTGTTACCCGTCCTGTCAGTATGACTCCCCCCTCGCGCTTACTCATAAGCTAATAGAAATTGTAATGTTTTTTCACAGGCTTTTTAATATCCCAAACACATGTTAGCCCATCTTTAAAAATCACATAATCGCCGGGCTTAACAGTAAAAGTTCCTTCATCGGTTTCAACATTAAACTCCCCGTCAAGGATGTAGCAATGCTCCTCGCCCGAATAGGTCCAATCAAACCGCGAGACCTCCTTGGTCCATACCGGCCACGTAAAAACTCCTTTGTTGTTAAGCTCCTCTTTTGACAGCTGTTGGATGATTACTTTGCTCATGATAAAATAATTTTTAAATAATGGTTAAAATTACAAACAATTCTTATATTTGAAACCTTAAAAATGAAAACCAACAATTTATTATCATGACTGCTTATTTACCTTTGCTATTTTCCCCTTTATTAATCGTGTTATTAATGGCCTATTTGAAATTCAAATTTTCCATTGAGGACTGGAAAAATATTTATACGGCGCTTATTTTAGGGGCAGTTGCCGTGATTGTTTTAGTTGCCTCCGATTATGCTTTTGAATACCGGTGGCATGGAGTATTAAGAAATATGCGCCGCACGGCCGCCTACGTTTTCGTGGGGATAGCTTTTGCTTCGGAACTGGGTAAGTTTTTGGTTTTGCGCTATGCCTTTTTAAAAAAGGAGCTTATCAACGATCCGCTGGATGGAATAATTTACGGTTTTTTGGTTGGACTGGGGTTTTCAACAATAGCTGCCATCCTTTTCTTTTTTGGAATAATTGGTACCGATAAGGTGCGCAGCCCGGAACTGTTCCTCTGGATTTATCCCCTTGGAACATTGGCTTTTGCGGTGGTGTTAGGCTATTTTTTGGGGATGGGCTATACCCGGAAAAACAGTTTTATCGATGATTCAACCGGGCTGCTACTGGCCACCTTTTTTCACGCGGTATTTTATTTCTGTTTTATCACCTCCGATCTCCGCTTGCTGGCCATTACCCTGGTGGGTTTTGCCGTTATCGGAGGGGCATTGCTGGTTAGAGCCATTAATTTAAAACCCTAGAAAAACACGGCATTCCTAAAAATTAGAATGTTTGATTTTTGAAGACAATTACACCTCTTGTTACAAAATGCCATGTCCATGAAAAAAGGGCCTTTCTCGGTTGTTTTTATTGTATCAGTAGTTTTTCTGCTGGGATGGAGCAGCTGCCAAAATTTTCAGCCGGCCAATCATAATGAGGTAAACAATTGGCAACTGCTGGTAGCAGGTAACAAGGTTACTTATCCAGAAATAGCAGATCAGATTGTGGAAAAATCGACGATTTACCAAGAGGGATATGTTGTAATAGTTGACCTTAATAGCTCGGGCAATACTAAACAGAATAACAAAATTAAACGGTTATTTTACGGGCATAACATTAATGCGGTACACATCCTGAAAATTAACCCTGCCACTCGTGTAAAACCTTCCAGTCTGCTAGCTATTGAAAATGCCACTGTCTTGGTACTGATGCCCATCAACCGAAAAACAGCCACAACCCTGTTAAAAAATAGTGAATTGGTTAAGACCTTACATTCAGCCTTTCAAAAAGGGGCTTTTATAGCTACAAAAGGCAATGAGTGCTCGAAGCTGACAGGTGCAATTTATTATAAGCAACGCAAAGATGCTGTTAAAGGC
>JANTGU010000176.1 GCA_024762735.1 Bacteroidales bacterium
TAAATCGACAAAGCGCTAATGGCATCGTGGCCCATACAACGCTGAATACATCCGCCGGCACGACGGGCACCCATACGAATAAGCTTTTGCTTTTCCATCAAATCGTAAGGATCCTGTGGAAGATGCGCCCAACGGTTGACTTCACCACCCGTTATATTCGACTTGGCAGTAGCCAGTTTTTTGTACTTGGGATTTTGTGCCAGGTCGAAAGTAATGCTGAGTACATTGATGCCGGGACGCAACCTGGGATCGTCCCTACCCACTTTTTGATCACCAATATAAATATTGGGTTTCATTTTGTTCAACTTCTCGATGTACTGTTCTTTTGTCCGTAACATAATTTTACTCCTTATTTATATTAATAATTCTGGCAACCTTGCTTAAAACATGAAAAATCAGTTGTGCAATATTAACAAAAAGAGATGGGGGCTTTGTTAAAATAGTAGGTAAATCACTTAAATTTATACAAGATATAAATTGACCTTTTTTTTGTGATTTTTTCACAGATTTGTTGTGCATGCATAATAATATTTTATATATTTGCAATGCATGCATAACAATATTTTAATATGAACATAGAGGAAACGGTTGATTATCATATCCGTGCAACGCTTTTTACCATGATGCGGATGTATAATTTATTGGCAGCAGAAAATGGAATTACACAAGGCATCGCCTATGTGTTGATACTAATTAATGAAGAAGGTGTTCCGGCAACCAAGATTGCCCCCTTGATGGGAATGGGTACCTCAAGCCTTACCCGGCTATTAAAAAAAATGGAAGTTGACGGGCTAATTTATCGTCAAACAGATGAAGTTGACAAACGGGTTGTACGAATTTTTCTTACCGAAAAAGGGATTCAATTACGTGAAAAAGCAAAAGCTGTTGTATTAAACTTTAATGAGAAGCTGTTTAAAAAAATAAGTAAAAAAGAGATGGAAGATTTTGTTAAAGTATCTGCTGTTATTCGAGAGCAGATCAAAAACGAAATTGAAATATTCCAAGAAAATAAGAATTCCTAAAACATTAACAAACAAAATCATTATGGCACGCAGAATTAAAAAAGTAGCCGTCCTGGGCTCAGGAGTTATGGGTTCCGGAATTGCTTGTCATTTTGCCAACATCGGATTGGAAGTGTTGTTGCTGGACATTGTTCCGCGCGAGCTTACCGATGCCGAAAAAGCAAAAGGACTTACCCTGGAGGACAAAGCTGTTCGTAACCGAATTGTGAACACCTCCTTAAAAAATGCTTTAAAATCAAAACCATCGCCCATTTATAAACAAAGTTTTGCCAAGCGGATTACCACCGGCAATTTTGACGATGATTTTGTAAAAATCAAAGATTACGACTGGGTAATAGAAGTGGTAGTCGAGCGTCTCGACATCAAACAAATCGTGTTTGAAAAAGTGGAAAAATTCCGCAGGCCGGGTACCCTGGTAACTACCAATACTTCCGGTATCTCGGTAGAGAAAATGATTGAAGGCCACAGCGAAGATTTCCAAAAGAATTTCTGTGGCACCCACTTCTTCAACCCACCGCGTTACCTGCAGTTGTTCGAAATTATCCCAACCCACAAAACCGATCCGGAGGTCATCGAATTTCTTACCGATTATGCAGCCCGTTATCTTGGTAAAACAGCCGTTATTGCCAAAGATACACCGGCCTTTATTGCCAACCGTATTGGAACCTTTTCCATAATGGAGCTTTTCAACAACGTGAAAAATTACGACCTCACCATTACCGAAATCGATAAACTTACCGGTCCCGTTATTGGAAGAGCCAAATCGGCAACCTTCCGCACGGCGGATGTGGTAGGACTCGACACACTGGTACACGTGGCCAACAACATCAAAGCCGAAACCAACGATGAGGCCAACGACCTGTTTGCAATCCCCGATTATATTCAAAAAATGCTGGACAACAACTGGCTGGGTTCAAAAACCAAACAGGGTTTCTTTAAAAAGGTGGTGGAGAATGGAAAGAAAAAATTCCTCACCCTCGATTTTAACACCATGGAGTATACCGAAGACCCAAAACCCAAGTTTTCAGTCTTTGAAAAAACCAAAGGCATCGACGATTTGCGTAAACGGATGCCCATCTTGTTAGCCGATAAAGGAAAAGCCGGTGAATTTTACAGGGCATCGTTTTATAGCTTGTTCCAGTTTGTTTCCAACCGGATTCCGGAAATTACCGAAGATATTTACAAAGTGGATGACGCTTTGCAAGCCGGTTTTGGATGGAAACTGGGTCCCTTTGAAAATTGGGATGCCGTGGGAGTACCCGAAACCGTTAAAGCCATGGAAGAAGCTGGTAAAAAACCGGCTCAATGGATTTATGATATGCTGGAAGCCGGCATCACCTCTTTTTATAAGGTAGAGGACGGTAAAAAATACTATTACGATTTAAAAACAAAATCGTATGTTGAAATCCCCGGACAGGATGAGGTGCTTTCTCTGGAGGTTCTTCGTCCGACCAACGTGGTTTGGGAAAATAGCGATGTAACCATATTTGATTTGGGTGACGGTGTTTTAAACATCGAATTCCACACCAAAATGAACACCATTGGACAGGGTGTTCTAGAAGGCCTTAACAAGGGAATGGACATGGCTGAAGCTGATTATAAGGCGGTGGTTATTTCCAACGAAGGGGAACACTTTTCTGCCGGTGCCAACGTGGGCATGATTTACATGCTGGCTGTTGAGCAAGAGTGGGAAGAGCTGGATATGGCCGTGCAGTGGTTCCAAAAAACCACCATGCGCCTCAGATATTCATCAGTGCCTGTTATTGCTGCTCCTCACGGGATGGCACTGGGTGGCGGATGCGAAATCTGCATGCATAGCGACAAAGTGGTTGCTCATGCCGAAACCTATATGGGACTGGTTGAATTTGGCGTAGGCCTCATTCCCGGTGGCGGTGGCACCAAAGAGTTTGCCCTCCGTTTGGGTGATGAGCTGAAACAGGGCGATATTCGTACCAACGCCTTTTTGAACCGGTATCTGAGTATTGGCCAGGCCAAAGTATCTACGTCGGCCTACGAAGCCTTTGACCTGGGTTACATGCGTCCCGGACAAGATGAGGTGGTGGTTAGCCGCAAGCACCAGCTGGCTTATGCCAAAAAAGTAGCCTTGCAAATGGCCGAGAAAGGTTATTCGCAACCTGCCCCGCGCAACGATATCAAGGTGCTTGGCAACGAAGCCATGGGTATGGTGTATGTGGGCGCTGACGGATTTACCGTGGGTCATTACATGTCGGAACACGACAAGTTGATTGCTGAAAAAGTTGGTTATGTGATGGCCGGGGGAGAAATTTCGCAGCCACTTACCGAAGTATCCGAGCAATATCTGCTGGATTTGGAGCGCAGATCCTTCCTTGAACTCTGCATGCAAAGGAAAACGCTTGAACGTATCCAAAGCCTGATTACCAAAGGTAAAATCCTCAGAAACTAACCTTCAGATTGTTTAACCATAGAAAAAATTAAAATTATGAATGCATATATAGTAGGTGGATATCGTTCGGCAATTGGTAAGGCTCCCAAAGGTACTTTGCGCTTTACCCGTCCCGACGACATTGCAGTAGCCGTAATCAGACGGTTATTGGAAGACTTTCCACAAATAGAAAAATCAGAAATCGACGACGTGGTCGTCGGAAACGCTTTTCCTGAAGCCGAATCAGGAATGAATATGGGTCGCCTTTTGTCGTTGATGTCAATGGATACTGTGGATGTTCCCGGTTCTACCATCAACCGTTTTTGCTCGTCCGGTATCGAATCCATTGCCATTGCATCGGCAAAAGTTTCGGCAGGTATTGCTGACGTCATCGTTGCCGGTGGGGCCGAAACCATGTCGATGATCAACATGGGTGGATGGCGCCTGGTTCCTAATCCTAAGGTGGCCAAAGAAAACCCAAGCTGGTATTTAAGCATGGGATTAACATCTGAGATGGTGGCGCGAGAGTACAACCTCAAACGCGAAGATCTGGATGAGTTTGCCGTAAACTCCTACAACAAAGCCCTTAATGCCATCGACCAGGGATATTTTAAAGATCAGATTGTGCCCATCACGGTTACCGAAAATTACTTTGACGGTAAAAAAATGAAAACCCGCGAAAAGATTTTCGATACTGATGAAGGCCCTCGCCGGGGAACAACGCTTGAAGGACTTTCCAGATTGAGGCCTGCATTTGCTGCTGATGGTGTTTCCACGGCCGGTAACTCATCCCAGATGTCGGATGGTGCCGGATTTGTTCTGGTGGTTTCAGAGGCAGCGCTTAAACGCTACAACTTAACCCCGATTGCCCGTCTGGTTGATTATCAGGTAGCCGGTGTTGAACCTTATAAAATGGGTGTGGGTCCCATGAAAGCCATCCCCAAAGTGTTAAAACATGCCGGCATGAAACTGGACGACATCGACCTGATTGAACTAAACGAAGCTTTTGCAACACAAAGCATGGTCGTGATCAAAGAACTTGGTCTGAATCCGGATATCGTCAATGTAAATGGTGGTGCCATCGCACTGGGTCACCCGTTGGGAGCCACCGGAGCCAAGCTCACCGTTCAAATCCTTAACGAGCTAAAACGCCGCAACAAAAAGTACGGTATGGTTACCATGTGTATCGGTACCGGACAAGGCGCCGCAGGGATTTATGAGATGTTGTAGATACAATAGTTTTTAGCCCTTCGGGCGTCATTTAGTGGTAATTCGATGGTCATTAGCCCTTCGGGCGTTTTGAAAAGATGTTAAAATAGAAAAAATGAAATTAGAGGAATTACAGGTTTATCAATTGTCCATGAGTATTGGAGAAAAAGTTTGGAACATTGTTATAAAATGGGACAACTTTTCAAGAGATACTGTTGGCAGGCAATTGGTAAGAGCTGTAGATTCTGTTGCCGCCAATTTGAGTGAGGGTTTCGGAAGATATCATTACAGAGAGTCCAAGCATTTTTACTACTACTCAAGAGGTTCGTTATATGAAACCAAAACATGGTTAACCAAAGCCTCAAACAGGAAGTTGATTAATGAAGAGGAGTTTCAGTATTTCATGAAAGAAATCAATAACATTGGTGTTAAGCTGAATAATTACATCAAATCAATTGGCAAACATCATGAATGACCACCGAATGACAGCGACTGAAAGGAGCTTAATTACGGCCAAGCCAAATTACGGGCGAAGCCCTAATGACAGCTGACCGAAGGGAAGCTTAATAACGGCGACTGAAAGGAGCCAAATGACATCCGACGAAGGAGGATAAATTACGCCTGCAGGGCAAATGACGGCCGTAGGCCAAATAAACAGAATTAGAAACCACAAAAAACAAAAAAAATGTCAGAAAATAAAACACTAAAAGGCGGTGAATTCCTTATCAAGGAAACTGCTGCGCAGGATATTTTTATTCCTGAAGAATTTAACGAAGAACAACAAATGATGGCACAAACCTGTCGCGATTTTACCGAAACACAGG
>JANTGU010000177.1 GCA_024762735.1 Bacteroidales bacterium
ATAATTCTATCTCCCTCAATTTTAACCCCTTCGCTTTCCAGCAAATCCTTCATGGTATCCGATCCTCCAAAGTGACGCTTCCCGGTGAGTAACCCCTGCCGGTTGACGACGCGGTGTGCCGGAATATCTTCCAAATGATGCTTGGTGCTGTTGAGTGCCCAACCTACCATCCGTGCCGAGCGCTTGCTACCCAGCATCTCGGCGATAGCGCCATAAGTGGTAATTTTCCCGTAAGGTATCTGTTTCACCACTTCGTAAACACGTTCAAAAAAATTATCCTTTGTAGGCATCTTTGTTGATTCTGAATTCAAGATATTTAATTTTTACGCCGTTCTTTAGCCACATCTTTTCGTAAAAGGTTTGTATCTGCGTTACCTCGTTATCGAGTTCCGAATGGTAGACATCCTCATTTTCAAAAAGCAGATCGTGCTTGTCTTCGCGAATGACATCCATGGTGTAATCATAAAACAGGAGGTTGTCAGTTTTTAGGTGGATGATGTGGTTTTCTTTCAGAAGGGGTTTGTAACGTGCTAAAAACTGAGGCGAAGTTAGACGCTTTTTTTCTTTGATACGGCGTGGCTGTGGGTCAGGAAACGTGATCCAGATTTCATCGAGTTCTTGTTTATCAAAGTAATATCCAATCTGGTCGATTCGAGTTCGGATAAAGGCCACATTGGACAAGTTAAGTTGCCGCGCATTGACCAGACCCTGCCAGATTCGGGCTCCTTTTATATCGATGCCAATAAAATTTTTATTAGGATAGCGTTGTGCCAGCCCCACGGCATATTCTCCTTTTCCGCAGGCAAGCTCCACCACGATAGGATTATCATTTTTGAAAAAATCTTTCCGCCATTTACCTTTTAACTCAAAGCCGTCTTTTACCTCTTCATAGGTATATTGAAACATATTGCTAAAAGTTTTGTTCTCGGCAAAACGTTGCAATTTATTTTTACTACTCATACTAAATAAAAATGGTTATTTCCTCATGATCCAGGCAGAGGGGTTGTGGTGTTGCCTGATGATGGATAGCTGTTGGGCAGCCTCTTCCATGGTATTAAAACCGGCGTAAGCAACTCTTGTCATGCCATACTTGTTGGTACCGGCCGCAATGGCCACAAACCCTTTGGATTGCAGCTCTTTAATCAGCTTTACTGCATTGTCATGGTCTTTAAAGGAGCCTGCAATGATAAAATAGGAATAATGTGGCGATGTTTCTTTTGATATTGTTTCTGAAGCCTGTCCCCTATTATCTTCCGCGGCAATTTCTTTCTGAGTAACCGGTTCAACAGGTCTAGTTTCTTCTGATACTTCTGCCGGTTCTGACCCTGACGCTCCTTCTACTGTAGTGACAGACTCTCGCTTAGGTGTTGTTGCAGGTTCGCTGGTGGCAGGCACAACCTCTTCCGGCTTTGCCTCAGTAGTCATGGTGGCATCTTGATTAGCTGATGCATCCTCTTCCATTTTGGTGTTATCGGCTGATGCTGTCAGGGGCTCTTCCTGGGTGGTTGTCTCTGGATTAGTTCTAAAAGTCAGGTCATCGTTAGCCAGGGCAGTGGATTTATTGCCATGGCTATCTTTTTTAAAGAAATCGACAAGCCACAATGCCGAAGCACTTTTACTTAACTCCCTGATGGGTAAAATTTCAACATTATTGGCAATATAGCTTCCCGCGTTGTTGTAAAACACCGGCAACTTAGAACCATATTGCGCATAATAGTTTGAAACAATCTCCTTGTTCATTACGCCCCATCCTGCAAGCATTCCCAACAGCAACAGAAGGATAAAATAAAATTGCGAACGATAAGGAGACCTTCTTCGCGCAACCAATACTTTTCCATCAGCCTTTTTTTGTTTGCCCGGTGGGTAAGTCGTTGCTTTCCTGTCTATAGGTTTGTCGATTTTATCACGCGCAGGAGCTGCCGCTTTTTCGCTGGTGTTTTTAGCTTTTTTAATCACCTCCCTGATTCGGTCTTCATCAGATATTTTATTGACAGCGGGTGAAATAAAAGGGGAAAGCCCAAAAGAGTTCGGGTTATAGTTAACGGAAGTGTCCTGGTTAAAAACCACATTGCCATTTCCATCTTTACGAATGGTACCTACTTTGTCGAACCTGATTTGCTTGCCATCATCCAGTGCCCGTTGACAGGCAATGGCAAAAGCATCCATTTTCGTTTTAGCCTCCTGATAGGTGAGGTTTTCCTCTTTGGCAATATAGTTCACCAGCAACCCGTCGTTGGTACGCAAGTAAGGATTAAACATCACTTCGCGAAAAGGGGGTTTAAAGTAGTGCGTGGTGTAGTTTACCGCGGCCGGCCTGTCATTAATGATAAATCCACCCAAACCGGGGATGACAACACACTCGTAATCATACAACAAATCGCCTATGTACCTTGCAATTACCATTTCAAAATTAGGGTTTAAAGGAACTTGCTAAAGTAGTTAAATAGTAGCGTGTTATCAAATATTCTGAAGGATTTTTTTTAAATCGTCCGGGGTATCGACCGAAAGGCTCTCAAAATCAGTTATCTTAACTTTTATTTTGAAACCGTGCTCAAGCCAGCGAAGTTGCTCTAATTTTTCACTTAGCTCGTGTGGCGTGGGCGCTAAGGCAGTAATCTGCTGTAAAACATTCACCCGGTATCCATAAATGCCAATATGTTTCAGGTAGCTATTTTGCTTAACCCATTCATCGAAATTGAAATCGCGGTTAAAAGGAATGGCCTGGCGTGAAAAATAAAGAGCAAAACCATGTTGATCAGTAACAACTTTAACCGTGTTGGCATCGAAAAGCTCATCGCTGTTTTTGATCAGGGTCGCCATGGTGGCAATATCGGTTTGTTGATCTGAAAACAGCGCTGCCAATTGGTCTATTTGTCCGGGATTAATAAAGGGTTCATCCCCCTGAATATTAATGACAGCATCCGCCGATTGCCATGCCTGGTGCTCTACCACTTCCAAACAACGCGAGGTACCGTTAAGGTGGCTGGCAGAAGTCATGGTTACTTCGCCTCCAAAGGCTGCCACATGCGAGGCAATTCGTTGATCATCAGTAGCCACCATAACACGTGAAAGCGTTATGGCTTTAGAAGCTTGTTCGTAAACCCGCTGAATCATGCTTTTACCCTGAATCATCGCCAAAGGTTTACCCGGAAACCTTGTGGAGGCGTAGCGGGATGGAATGATTCCGATGATGTTCATGGAAGTAAATTTCAATTAAAAGAGGCCGTTTATTTCGGCATCAACTTTTTCGATAACAATGCTCAAATCCTCCGGTTTCTTGAAATCCAGATTATCCACATCAATGATGAGCAGCTTTCCCAGGGTGTACTTGTTAATCCAGTTCTCATACCGCTCGTTAAGCAGTTTAAGATAATCAAGACGGATAGACTCCTCGTATTCCCGTCCGCGGCTTTGAATCTGCTCTACCAGCGTTGGGATATTGGCTCTGAGGTAAATCAACAAATCCGGTGCTTTGATAAAAGAGCTCATAAGCTCGAACAGCGAGATATAATTTTCAAAATCGCGGGTTGACATGAGGTTCATGGAGTGCAGGTTAGGGGCAAAGATATAGGCATCTTCATAAATGGTTCTATCCTGAATAACATTTTTCCCACTTTCGTGGATATCGATTACCTGACGGAAGCGACTGTTCAGGAAATAGACTTGCAGGTTGAACGACCAGCGCTGCATATCCTCGTAAAAACTGTTAAGATAGGGGTTGTTTTCAACATCCTCGTAGTGAGGCTTCCATTTGTAATGTTTTGCTAACAATCTGGTTAAGGTTGTTTTACCTGACCCAATATTTCCTGCTACTGCAACATGCATATCATTAAGTTTAATTTGCTACGAAAGTAAAAAAATTACTTTATCAATTTCAGAATTTCATCAATGTATTTTCGGTCGTTTGCCAATCGGGGCACTTTATTCTGTCCACCCAGTTTATTACGCTGTTTCATCCAATTGTAAAAAGTATCTTTAGGAACAGCAATCATGACCGGTGGTTTTAAAACCAAATCCTGGTATCGTTTGGCTTCGTAATCGGAGTTCAAAGATTTTAATGCCGTATCAAAGGTTTCCTTAAAGAAGCCGAAATTCTTCGGAGGCTTTTCAAACTCGATCAGCCATTGGTGAGCCAGCTCCTTTTTACCTTCATCATTTAAGAACATGGGAGCGCCGGTAAATTCGGTCATAATGGCACCGGTGCGTTCACACGCCATGGCAAACGCTTTTTCAGCATTATCGATGATGACCTCCTCTCCCACTACGTTAATAAATAGCTTGGTACGTCCTGTAATTTTTATTCTGAAAGGAGTTTTTGACGTAAAGGTTACCGTGTCACCGATAACGTATCGCCAAAGCCCCGAGTTGGTAGTGATAACCATGGCGTAGTTTTTGCCTATCTCGACATCCTCCAGGAGCACCGTTTGGGGCTGCTCATCGTTTACATGTTCAAACGGAATAAACTCGTAATAAATACCATAATCGAGCATTAGCAACATGTCATAGCTGTTTCTTTGATCCTGAATACCGAAAAACCCCTCCGAGGCATTATAGGTTTCCTGGTACACCATGTTCGGGTTTTTGATAATATCGTGAAATTGCTGCCGGTAAGGATTGAAGCTAACACCACCATGAAAAAACACCTCTAAATTAGGCCACACCTCCATCAGATTGTCGGTGCCCCGTTTGTTAAGAATCATTTTTACCAGCACCAGCATCCACGAGGGAACCCCTGAAATGCTTGTCACATCGTGGTTCATTGTCGACTCAACCATCAGAGCCAGTTTACTTTCCCATTCGTCCATTAAAGCAATACTGAGCGAAGGGGTGCGCATAAACTCAGCCCAGTAAGGGAGGTTTTGCATGAGAATAGCCGACAGGTCACCTTCATAATAGGAGGTGTTGCTCACTTCCTGAATCTGGCTGCTGCCCCCCATCACCAGGCTTTTTCCTTCAAACAACTTAGAATCAGGATAGAGATTAAAGTAGATAGAAATCAGGTCTTTTCCTGCCTTATAATGGCACTCTTCAATGGAAGACTGACTCATGGGAATGAACTTACTCTTTCCTGCCGTCGTTCCCGATGATTTAGCAAACCACTTTGTTTCTTCAGGCCAAAGCAGGTACTGCTCCCCTTTTCGTAACCTGCTGACAATAGGCTCCAGGTCTTCATACCTGCTGAGGGGTACACGTTCGCGAAATTCATCGACGCTGGAGATGCTCTCGTAGTCGTATTTTTGGCCCCATTCGGTGTTGCGTGCCGTGGAAATTAATTTACCAATTAACTCTTCCTGCACATCAATCGGGTAGGTTTTAAAAAGCTCTATCTGATGAATCCTTTTCTTTATCAGCCAACTAATTACCGAACTGATGATTGCCATATCGGGGTTCTCCTGTTGATTTGTTTGTTGTTTCACAGATGG
>JANTGU010000178.1 GCA_024762735.1 Bacteroidales bacterium
AGTGTTGCTTTTGAGCAATGCTCAAATCGATGTTAAAGTCTTTTACAAAAGGTTCAATTTTTTTGGCTGACCATCGCGTATCCATCAGCCACCCATAAAACTCGGAAACAAATTTTCGCTTAACCAGCGTTTGAAGGGCCACCTCTCCCAGCGGGTTGTAGTAAAGCCACTTTAACCAGGCTTCACCGGCCACTTTTTCAGTTTTAATAGCACTTGTCGGGCGGTCAACATAACGAATAGGTTTGGCGTTGGGGGTAGGATACAATCCCAGTCCCAACAGGACTACCAGCAACGAAATCCAAACAAATAATTTGGTTGATTTTTTGGTCGGCAGTTTCATTTTTACTCTTCAAAGTAGTTGTCAAACAATCGCGCATGCACTTCGAGCAAACCTTTGTATTTCTCTCCCTCTTCCACGGTCTTTACCTCCATCAACTGATGCATATTGTTTTCAAGGCCATGAAAAAAAGCATGCAATTGTTCAAAAGCTTCTCCTTGATTGTTTTCATCCAATAGCACCTTTTTGGCTTCAGCAAACAGATCCTTTCCAAGTTGACGATAATCGCCCACCTCTTTTCCAGAGAAGTCAGACACCATGGTATTCACTGACTTCATGGTTTCGATAGTAAGGTGATCCACTTTCCACTTTTTTCCGTCGTTCAGGGTTAACGATGACATTTCAGCCATCCTCTGGTTCCTATTGTCAGCCCCGTTGTGCATCTCAGTCATCATGACCGGTTTGTCCAGTTCATTGTCAAACATATAGCCGGCAATGGCTACCAAATCATCTTCAGGATATGCCAGTGGGGGCATTATTTTAAATTTCCGGACAGCCCCCGGCATCAACACTTTTTCCATCGATGGATGATGGACCCAGCTTACAATGGCATTAATAAAGTCATCCCTTTGGGGAAAATTGGGTTGATAATGACGTTTGACCATGATCATAGGAGGTGCGAGCATCTGGTCATGACTTGTTACATTGGGATTATGGCAGGCATAACAGTAGGTTGTCATTAGTTGATAACCCCGCTCAACCGTGGCCGATTTATCTTGTTGAGCTATTATTGACTGAGTTAGAAAAAGCAAGATACCCGTGCTTAGCAGCAAACGTGATAAAATTTTCATAGTGCTTATAATTTTGTGTTTAGCTAATATTACGTTCTTTATGTTTTGTCACGTTTTTTTCATGCTGCGCGAAAAAAAACACGCCAAAACGGGTTTTCTATTTTTAATTCCCGGGGTTAATCCCGATAGCTATCGGGACGGGCTATTAGTATTCGACCCTTACAGGGTCGGATAATCATGCCCCTGCCCGCCCCCGCCAGAATGACCTTGTCGGGCTGGCGTACCGAACAGTACGTTCGGGCGGGTGTGTCGTTATACCCCCTTGATTGTTTCAGATGCAAAAAATGTATAAAACACTATTTGCCCTGAACAGCATAATAGCATCTTTTGGGAGAAACAATTTTTTCTTCCACTTTGAGTTTTTTGATGGCTTTGTCAACCTCTTTTTTGTCAATTCCGCTCCTCTCGGCAATTTCGCCTGATTTTAACGGCTTGTCAGCCTCTTTTAGCGTGCTGAGTACCATGTCTTTTGTTTCCATGAGTTCTAAATTTTGTACTGCTATTAAACAATTCCTTTCTAATGTAATGGTGTCGTTAATCCAGCTCGTGAATAACCAATCCCGAACGCAGCTTAGGTTCAAACCAGGTGGTTTTAGGAGGCATGATCAAGCCGCTGTCGGCAATATTGATAAGCTGCTGCATGCTAACGGGATAAAGGGCAAAAGCCACTTTCATCTCACCGCTGTCCACACGCTTTTTCAGTTCACCAAGTCCGCGAATACCCCCCACGAAGTCAATGCGTTTTGAAGTACGCAAATCTTCGATACCCAGCAACGGGTTCAAGACCTCGTTGGTAAGAATCGTAACATCCAACACTCCAATGGGGTCGTTATCATCATAGGTATTATTGTGAGCCGTAAGTTTATACCAACGGTGGTTCATGTACATCGAGAACTCGTGCAGGCCGACCGGCTTATACTCTTCGGTGCCCATATCTTCAACCCTGAAACTTTGGCTTAGTTTTTCTAAAAACTCATCTTCACCCAGGCCATTCAAGTCTTTTATTACCCGGTTGTAGTCGATGATGGTAAGTTGGTTATCAGGAAAATGAACCGCTAAAAAGAAGTTATACTCTTCGTTGCCGGTATGGTTGGGATTATTTTTTCTTTTTTCGTTACCCACCAGGGCAGCAGCAGCCGTCCTATGATGACCATCGGCCACATAAACGGAGGGCATGGCTTCAAAATGTTTAATGATGGTATTCATCATTTTCCGGTCAGAAATCACCCAAAAATGATGTCCCACGCCATCCTCAGCCGTAAAATCATATTCGGGCGTATGGCTTTTGGCATACTCCATAATCATACTATCGAGTTCCTGGTTGGCAGGATAGGAAAAGAAAACCGGCTCCATGTTGGCATTGGTGATGCGCACATGCTTCATACGGTCTTCCTCTTTATCTTTTCGGGTAAGCTCGTGTTTTTTAATCACATTATTCATGTAATCGTCCACGCTGGCACAGCCCACAATGCCGTATTGTGTTTTACCCCACATGGTTTGGGCGTAAATATACAGTTTATCGTCTTCGTCTTGTTTTAACCATCCCCTGGATTTAAAAGCATCAAGGTTTTTTTTCGCCTGATCGTACACCTCCTGGCTGTAAAGGCTAATACCTTCAGGCAGGTCGATTTCGGGTTTAATAATGTGCAGCAAGGAGTACTCGTTGCCTTCAGCCTCCACGCGTGCTTCCTTCGAGTTTAAAACGTCGTAAGGGCGGGATGCCAGTTTATCAGCTATTTCTTTTGGAGGACGAAGTCCTTTGAATGCTTTAAGTGTAGCCATTTTGTTAAGGGTTAATGATTGTTAAATGGATATTAATAAAATGATTTCAACTTGAAAGGGAACCTAACCTGTCAGGAAAAAAAAATCCGACTACTCCCTGAGCAGTCGGATTTTTAATAAAATACCTGTTACATTCTGTTCATGTAATCGGTGTTACCACCCATCGAATTATAAGGGTCGTAATTGGATTCACGGTTGTTGTAACGATTATTGTTATCGTAATTATTGTTATAATTAGGATTGTTGTAATTGTTTGAACGCTGCAGCGATGAAATAAGTGCACCAATCATTTTGGTCATTTCCATCAACACGCCTCTCGATTCTTCCTCGGCAGTGTCGGTAAGCAGGTTCTGACGTACCGCAAGCGTAGTGTAAACAACACACTGGCGGATAGAGCTTTTTGCCATTTTTAAGTAGTGGACAAATTGGCTTTTGTTGCGCGCTGATCCCTCTGAAATATACAGGGAAATACTGCGGGCAGCTTCGTTAAAACGTAAAGCAAGTTTAGTCCTGTCTTCTTCAGGAAAAAGCATGGTTTTTTCTTGTACCCAGTTAACATAGTCAAGAGATTTGTGATAAATCCTCAAATCCTCAAACCGGAAAAAGGTTACCGGTCTTTCTTCTTCTTGTCTTTCTGGTCTCTCTGGTCTCTCTTCTTGATAGTCCATATCACATTAATTTAAGTTTGTAAATAATAAATTTAATTTTGGTTTTTCTATTTAATTGGGATTGTTGGTACTTTATGATGGTTAATTTACTTTAAAAGTTGCATCGCCCTTTTCAATAAATCCTATAATTTGGTTAGCAGCAGCTTTTCCCGCGTTGATATTGGCCTCGGCAGTTTGAGCGCCCATCTTTTTAGGCGTAAAGAAAAATCTGCCTTCAAATTTTTCGGCTATTACCGCTTTGTTGTCAGGTGCCACATCGGAGAGATATTGAAAACCCGGTTTTTCTTCAAAAACCTTTACAATATCCTCTTCGTCAATCACCTCTTTACGGGCGGTATTTATCAACACAGCATGATCTTTCATGTTGGAAAGCAGTGCGTGGTTAATGCTTTTGATGGTGTGCTGGTTGGCAGGAATGTGCAGGCTTACATAGTCGCAGTCAGCATACATTTCTTCCACTTTATCAAAAACCTGAACCCCATCCGCTTCCATAGCCTCTTTAGGCACGAAAGGATCGAAGGCTGCTACCGACATACCAAATCCTTTGGCAATGCGTGCAACATTTTTCCCCACGTTACCATAGGCATGAATACCGATTTTTTTTCCTTTTAGTTCGGTGCCCGACGTTCCGTTAAAGTGGTTTCTGGCCTGAAACACCATCATTCCCAATACCAGTTCAGCCACGGCATTCGAGTTTTGACCCGGCGTATTCATCACGGTAATACCTTTAGCAGCAGCTGCTTCAAGGTTAACGTTGTCGTAGCCGGCTCCGGCACGGACTACTATTTTAAGATTTTGAGCCGCATCAATAACAGCGGGCGTCACTTTGTCGCTTCTGATAATCATCGCGTCAACATCTTTAACAGCTGTTAACAACTCTCCTTCGCCCTCGTATTTTTCGAGGAAGCGGTATTCGTATCCGGCATTGTCAAAAACCGATTTTATCTGCTCGACAGCCGCTTTGGCAAATGGCTTTACGGTGGCAATAAGTACTTTTGGCATGATCGCTGGTATTATAGTTTTCTATTTATTTTCATTTTCAAAATCCTGCATGCACTGCACCAGGGCTTCCACACTCTCGATAGGCAGCGCATTGTAAGTAGAAGCTCTAAAGCCGCCTACCGAACGATGGCCTTTGATACCCACCATACCTCTTTGGGTGGCAAAATCGAGAAATGCTTTTTCTTTGTCTTCGGCCCCATCGTTCATTACAAAACAGATATTCATAATCGAACGGTCATCTTTATTGGTAACGGTTCCTTTAAACAGGCTGTTGCGGTCGATTTCGTCGTACAACAAGGCTGCTTTTTGTTGGTTATATTCATGCATCTTTTCCACACCGCCACGGCCATCAATCCATTTCAAAGTTTGAAGCGCAGCAAAAACAGGAAGCACGGGAGGCGTGTTAAACATACTGCCTTTATCGATGTGGGTTTGATAGTTGAGCATGGTTGGGATGGCACGATCTACTTTACCCAGGATATCATCGCGAATGATGACAAAGGTAACGCCGGCAGGTGCCAGGTTTTTTTGAGCCCCGCCATAAATCATGGCATATTTTGAAACGTCCACCGGACGGCTCAGGACATCCGACGACATGTCGGCTACCAAAGGTACCGGCGAATCTATGTCATATTTAATTTCCGTTCCGTAAATGGTGTTGTTGGTGGTGATGTGGAAATAGTCGGCATCCTCGGGAATTTTGTAATCTTTAGGAATATAATTAAAGGTAGCATCTTCGGAGGAAGCTACCACCTCAACTTCCC
>JANTGU010000179.1 GCA_024762735.1 Bacteroidales bacterium
TTTGATCGGGGTTGATGTCGCGGAATTTTGGTTTAATAAGAACTCGTAGCGACTGATCGTAGGTAAAGTAGCTCCACGACCAACTCAAAAAGATGAACAGTTTGTTTTTTACGCCCATGATAATAAACAGGTGTACCAGCGACCACAGAACCCAGGCTACAAAACCATAAATAATTCCGAAGGGCATATCGGCCACGGCCAGGTTACGGCCAATGGTGGCCATGGAACCTTTGTTTTTATACTCGAACAAATCGGGTTTATTATTGTTGTTTAGCTTGTGTAGATTTTTTGCAAGTAGTCCGGCTTGTTGTATGGCCGCCTGTGCCACTTGCGGGTGCCCGTTGGGATACTTGGGCGTTTTCATCAAACAAACATCACCCACGGCAAAAATGTTGCTGTATCCTGTTACGCAATTGGTCCTGTCAACCAATATGCGCCTGCCACGGGTAAAGGACTCTTCTTTTAAGCCGGAAACCGTGTTGGCAATAACACCGGCAGCCCACACCACGGTTTTAGTCGGGATATCTTTTTCGCCGGAAGTTTGTAAAACTAATCCGTCATAATCCAATACTCTTGTGTTCAGGTTTACTTCAACGCCCAGGCTTTCAAGATAAGTTTTAGATTTTCCAGAAGAGTGTTCCGACATGGCTGCCAGCAGTTTGGGGGATGCCTCAAAAAGCATAATCCTCATTTTTGACAGATCCAGCTCCGGGTAATCTTTAGGAAAAACAAACTCTTTCATCTCTGCCAGGGCTCCGGCAAGCTCAACACCCGTGGGACCACCGCCCACCAGGGCAATGTTCATGTGCTCTTCAATTTTTTGAGCATCGGTTTCCAGTAGTGCCTTTTCAAAATTTTCAAGAATAGTATTCCTTATCAATATGGCATCAGAAGCGGTTTTCATGGAGAAGGCAAATTTTTCAATCTTCTGTTGCCCGAAAAAGTTGGTATTGGCACCAATGGATAAAACAAGGTAGTCGTAAGATAGTTTGCCAACCGTAGTGTCAATTTCGTTCTTGTCAGCATCAATACGCGTTATTTCAGCAATACGGAAGTGAATATCTTTTTCGTTTTGAAATAGTTTGCGAATGGGAAACGAGATGGCTGTCGGCTCAAGTCCTGCGGTAGCTATTTGGTAGAGTAGGGGTTGGAACAGGTGAAAGTTGTTTTTGTCGAGAACCACAATCTGAAATCCTTCGCAGCCTATTTTTTTTACGAGTTTCAATCCTGCAAAGCCGCTGCCAACAATCACAATTTGTTTTTTCCCATTATCGGGAATGTTGACAATGTAGTTATTTTGATGGTTCATGTTTGGGTTTTTAGGTTAAAAAAAACTCACGGGAAATATTCCCGTGAGTTCAAGGTTAGTTATTGCTCATGGTAAGTATTAATCAACTAGAGTACAACTACTTTCTTCGATATCATACCTGAACCGGGAATAGAAATCCGAACGAAATAGATGCCGTTTGGAAGCAATCCGGTGTTCCAGGTTGAGTTGTGATTTCCTTTCGCCATTTGCCTTTTCAGGATGGTAGTAACGGTTCTGCCTGTAAAGTCAATGGCTTCAATGGTAACGTCCGATGGTTGGCTTACCGTAAAGTTAATGGTAACATTATCGGTAGCAGGGTTGGGGTAGATTGAAACGCCGTTGGATGCTCCTTCAATCACATCTTCAATGCCTGTGATGGTAAGGTCTAGTTGGGCTTCGGCGGCAAATACAGGTGCCAGTCCGTCGGGCTGCTGTGGAAGAAACGGGATACCGTCGCCATCGGAGTCGTTGCCGGTTTCGCCGGTCGGGTCAAACTCTGCCAATTGCATGGCATTGGCTACTTTTTTAAAGAAACGGGTGTAAATAATGGCTCCTTCGGAATGTCCGCCAACCAATACAGCTTCGCGAAGTGCACCGGTAATAACGGCAAAGTTAAGAGGAGTGTACGTTGCCATATCATTACCCAATTCGGTTCTGAAGGCCATTAATTGGGAAACGTAATAGTTGTTGATTAAAAAGTTGTATGCTTCGTTGGCGGCATCTAAGAAATCGTTGTTGCCGGTCATGTTGTAGGCGGCGTACAGTCCACGGGCAACAGCAGCTTGTGAAACTGCCGTTTTGGGTGTGTTGTCGGGGCCTTGCCCGATGGTGTACCCGTTGTAAAAGCCACCATTAGCATCTTTAAGCATGTGAATGATAAAGTTGCTTTGTGCATTAACAGCGTTTAAAATCATAGGTTCCATGGGTGTTGATGCAAACTCCTCGTGCATTTTAATCAGTACCATGGTAATGTACCCGGCATTCATGGCGCCAATTTCTGTTCCCGGTTGGGCAGCCCCGTTAATAAGTTCCGAAGTGTTTACAAAAGTTCCTTCTGCTCCGTTAAAGTGCATGGCCATCAGGTTCATGAATAGTATCTTGCTTGTCCCCATCATCAGGTCAAAAGGCCCGGGAACGCCCGTTTGTGCCATGGGAGCAGGAAACGGGTTACCGTCAAATACCGTGTGGTATGCCAGGTGTGCCGGGTCGCTGCTGTTGTTTGGATCGGACATGTTTTTAAAGTTAAGGGTTCCCCAGAGGTATGATAACTGGTCGAACAGGTCGCTACTGGCATCGGTTACCGTGAAAGAGTCCGCTTTGGGAGGCATCATGGTGCCGCCGGGCATCTCGGTCACGGCAATCTGATGTGGGAAGTAAAGGATTCCGTTGGCAGGGTCGTAAGTCATGGGATCCACGCTACCCAGTGAGTCGCCGTTATAAGCAAGGTTGCCAATGAGAAACTTTGTTTTATTGATGGCTTCGGCCGTTAAAACCTGGCCAATAAAACCGTCGGTGCCATCACCGCCATAAAAAATGTTGTTGTAGGGGTCAAAGTTAGGACTTCCAACCGAGTCGGGTGAGTTGGTTCCGTCGGGATCGATGCCGTTATCCAGCGAATCGTGATAGGATCCCAGCATATCCTGAGCCCAAAGGTATTGTTTCATCAGGGTTTGTCCCATAGCCCCCAGGTTAAGTGTTTTGTCCATTAAGTTCCTGTCCCATCTCAGGCTTTCAAAATTGCTACGAAAATCATCAGCTACTGCTTGCGGTAAGTGAGGGTCGCCACTTTGAAACTCGGCAAACTGTGGCCATGGGTTCATGGGTGCCATCCCGCCCGAAAGCATGGCAAAATGCATGATGGTTTTCATCAGCTCATCATCGTTTTTAAATCCGTTGGGGGTTCCGCCGGTGTACATACCGTCGAAGCTATCAGGTTCCATGGCTGCTTTCTGCATAATTACCGGAGCCCACATCATGTGGAGACCAATGCCGGAACGTGAAATAACTGTTCCCAATTGATAGCGAGAGTACTCGTAATTTTCAATTCCCATGGTGTATGAAATTGAATCGGGCTGGTTTAAAACCATTGGGTCAAGATCATCGAGGTTGTATCCCAGGGCTTCCGCGAAGGGTTCGCCGCTCTCGTTGATTTCGTTGGCAAGTAACATCTGACCTTTGGTGTCGAATGTTTGTGTGGAGGTAATCACCACTTGTGCTGTTGTCATATTAACCGCGAAAAGCACGCTTAATAGAATGGATAAAATTGTTTTCATGATTGAAAGATTTTTGGATTAAAATTTATTTGTTCAATCAGACGAACTCAATTTTATTTCCTGACAAAAAAAGGATGAAATAAATTTTTTACCATATCCTGTTTTTGTTAAAAATTCATTATCCAGCAGCGTAAAAATCGTTTATAACGATTTATAGTATATTTTTGCCATTCGTTGATAATATTGAAAAAAAAACACAAAATAATGAGAAAGAATATTGTTGCCGGTAACTGGAAAATGAACACTACTTTTCAGGAAGCCGAAGAATTGATTGCTGATATTTTAGATAGCCTTGAAGAGCAGGCTCCAAACTGTGAAGTGGTTGTTTGTCCCCCCTCCGTGTACCTGGAACTGGCATCTGATTATGCCGGTGACTATGATAACCTGTTGTCCATTGGGGCACAAAATGTGAGCGAGTACGAAAAGGGTGCGTACACCGGTGAGATTGCCGCTTCCATGCTCGCGTCGATGAACATGGATTATTGTATCGTGGGTCACAGCGAGCGTCGGAAATATTTTGGCGAAACCAATCAACAGTTGGCGCTTAAGGTAGAACGGTTGCTGGAGCATGCTATCCGTCCTATTTTTTGTTGTGGTGAGCAATTGGAAGAGCGAGAAGCCGGCAACCATTTTAAAGTGGTAGAAAACCAGATCAGGGAAGCACTGTTTCACTTTAGCAGCGATGAGTTTAGCAATCTGGTTATTGCTTACGAGCCGGTTTGGGCCATTGGTACCGGCAAAACGGCTACAGCTGCCCAAGCACAGGAAATGCATGCTTTTATCCGCTCCCTGATTGCTGAAAAATATGGAAACCAAACGGCTGAAGATACCACCATTCTATACGGGGGAAGTTGTAATGCAGCCAATGCCAAAGAACTTTTTGCCAATAAAGATGTGGATGGAGGCCTTATAGGCGGTGCCTCGCTCAAGGCCAACGACTTTGTGACCATTGCCCGTAGCTTTTAAATAAACTTTTGATGGATTACATTAAGTTAACCTGCAAGAAACCGGAAAACCCGGTTTTTGTAGAAATAGTGATGGCTGCCCTGGCTGATATCGGTTTTGAAAGCTTTGAAGAGACGGATGATGCCATCCTGGCTTACATTCCGGAAAAGGATTTTAACAGGGACAACCTGGCTCAAATCGACTTCCACTCCGACATCCTTCCGAAGGAGGAGCTTGTAAAAGATCAAAACTGGAATGCTGTGTGGGAAAGCAACTATAACCCGGTTTTTATTGCCAACAGGGTATATATCAGGGCTCCTTTTCATGAGAGTCGGCCTGAGGTTGATTATGAAATTGTGATCAACCCGAAGATGGCATTTGGTACGGCACATCATGAAACCACGGCACTCATCATCGAGTACCTGCTGGAAGAGGAGTATAACCTGAAGAAAAAAACACTCCTTGACATGGGTTGTGGAACCGGTGTGCTCGGTATTCTCGCTGTGATGGAAGGAGCTAAACAGGTGCTTGCCGTTGACAACGATCACTGGTCGTACGAAAGCACGTTGGAGAATGCTGAAATGAATCATACACCTACGGTGGAGGCACTGCATGGCGATGCCTCTTCGCTTCCGAAAAAAGAGCTGTTTGATATCGTGCTGGCCAATATTAACAAAAACATATTGCTTAAAGATATGGCTGCTTACAATCGTTGTTTAAAAAAAGGCGGGGATATCTATTTTAGCGGTTTTTACGAAAGTGATCTGAAAGATATAAAACAAAAAGCTGCAAGTTTGGGGCTGACTTAC
>JANTGU010000180.1 GCA_024762735.1 Bacteroidales bacterium
TACTTTAGCCATAAAAGTCAAAATTAATATTTACGCTTATAAAGATTTTACAATGATAAGCAATTATCTAAAAACAATATCTTTAATAAGGCTTTTCCCTGCTTCCTTGTTAAGCGCCTTCACTATTTTAGAGCGTGCCATCATCAACTCGTTACGAAGGGGTGCCGAATCGATGTTAACGTACAGAATCCCGTTTTTAATAGCCAAATGATCGGTATGTCGTGCAATCATCGAGCCCACCACAGGCTCCCAGGAAGCCATCAAATTAACCTCTTCCAGTTTTTGATTCATGCGCAAACGGCTCACCACCTCTTTAATGGCATCGCCCAGGGTATATTCGTGCTTCGATTTCATGGACGCAAGGTAACCTTTCCATGTTTTACCATAAATATTTTATGATCGATGTCAACCTGTTTAAAAATGGCCTCGATGCGCTCGGCCTGCGTGTCGGTGATAAAAATCTGGCCGAAATTATCGTCGCTTACCAGCTGAATAATTTTATTGACCCGCTGATGGTCGAGCTTATCGAAAATATCGTCGAACAACAGCACCGGTTTAAAATCCTTGACCCGGCGCATGTACTCAAACTGGGCTAATTTTACGGCTATGACAAAAGTTTTTTGCTGTCCCTGCGATCCAAATTTCTTAACGGGGTAGCCATCAATCTTAAAAAGCAGGTCATCCTTATGAATACCCTTACTGGTATAACGAAGCATGCTGTCTTTCGCTACTGATTCAGCCAACAATTTCTGCAAGGGTTCCAGCGCCAGCTGCGACTCGTACACCAGCTCTACCTGCTCGCTGCCGCCCGATAAAAAACGGTAATTACTTTCAAAAATGGGATTAAAATCCTGCAAAAAGGTTTTTCTTTTTTCAAAGATAGGCTGGCCATATTCAGCCAGCTTATTATCCCAGATTTCCAACGATATCTTGTCAAAATTTCGATGCTCGGCAAAACTCCGCAGCAAGGCGTTACGATGCGCCAGCGCCTTGTTGTATTGAAGTAAATTGTCGAGATAATTGTTATCAAACTGCGAAATAACGCCGTCGATATACTTCCTGCGCACATCACTGCCTTCGTTAATCAAATCACGATCGTAGGGCGAAACCATCACCAGCGGTATTTTACCAATGTGGTCGGCCAGGCGTTCGTACTCCTTTTTATTAAACTTGAACGATTTTTTACTGTTTCGCTTTTGAATGATACTAACCTGATCGTTTAACGAGTTTTGATTTTTATAGGTACCGTGAATAGCAAAAAAATCAGTGTGGTGTTTGATGTTCTGGGAATCAACAAAATTGAAATAGCTCTTGCAAAACGATAAATAATATACAGCATCCAGAATATTGGTTTTACCGGCACCATTGTTGCCCACAAAGCAGTTTATCTTGTCGCTAAACACAAGCTCCGCCTCTTCGTAATTCTTGAAATTGATTAAATTAAGCTTTTTCAGGTACATGCTGTCTCCCTATTCGTTGGGGCATCAAAGATAGTGATTTTAATGAGGTGGTGATGCCGACTAACAACTATTTAGCCTGATTGAGTTCAAACAAAAACTGCCAGGTATCAGAAGTGCCATCATCGTTATCACAAACCGTTAGCACACGGTATCGCCCTTGTTTGTTCATATCCATCAGGGTGATGCCTTCTTGCTTTTTAGCCATCATTTGATTGTTTTCACCGGTAATGGGCGTTAGATAAATTTTTCCCTCATGGATGGTTTTGAGGGGGATATAGCCGAGGTAGCTGCCCAGCACAGTACCGTCACTCAGTACATCCGTGGTGGCTTCCAGCGATGCCGTTACCAAAAGTCCATCGTTACCCGGCATAGCACACAGTCCGGACAAGCCTGCCGAAACACCCTGGCGTGATGGCAGCTTGAAAGTGATAATTTCCACCTCGGGAACCCTGTTGGTTTTTCCTGATAAATAACTCAAAAAGTCGTTTAATGAAGATACTGCCAGAAAATTTCCCGAAACATTACCACGATGCGCCAGGTAAATGTTGCCATCCACTACAGCCGACCCCTCTATGTTGATTTCATCATCCGCGCCCATCCCTGCCTTTTCTTTGATGTTGTTATACCAGGGACGAAGGTTACGTTTTGCCAATACTTTTTTTGTGCTTAACGAAAAGAGGTAAGCAGTATCTCTTGTCACTTTCTTGGAGCCCGAAGAAAAAATCAGGAAATAGTCAGCGTCACGTTGGTGAACAAATGTCATCGACTCGAAGTCAGCTTTTATCTTCTTTGGGGTTCTCCCATGCTCCATCTTCGTAATGCCTGATAGCTGATATTTATGGAGGATGGCATCCTCAAAATTCATTTCAATCAACCAGGGCAAGTCATCGGCTACCAGGTAAATTTTGTTTTGATAGATTCCAACCCCGGAAGCCGAAGGAAGGCTGTCGAAGTAATGGTGACTCACTGTTTTTAAGTGCGTAATTTGCTGGGCAAAGATTGGGGCACTCAGTAAGAAGAAAAGAAAAATAACTAATTTTTTCATGGGTTTATCATTTTGTCTTTATTAGTCATCCGATGACTTAAAGTCATCGGATGACTCTTATTCTGCTTAGAGGCAGGAGGCTCTTCGGCACCCTTCGGTTGCTTCGACTCCCTTCTGCTAGCGCAGGGGTCTGGTTCAGCAACCAAAGCTCAGTGGCCAAGCTTAGAGACCTCTCTTGGCACAGTTGAAACCGTGCATCAAAAGTAATTTTTTAAATGTTCAATCAACAAAGCGTCTTGGCAAAGTTGGGTTTTATCATCATTTTTGCTGACTGTAAGTTTATTCAGCCTTTGGAATAGTGGTCTTTTTCTCGAATCGTGGTGAACAATATAAAATACTCCCCCATTATCGTGCTTCGACGTAAGGCCTCCCCGCTGGAGAGAAACCGGGGGTGTGGGTAATTACGAAACACCCGAATAAACCACTCAAACAATCAACACCTACTTTACACTTGCCAAAAGCCAACCTATTGCGCCCGGGCACACCAAGAGCACCGACTCAATGTTGGTGATCAAACAACAAATTTACTTTCCTGTTTCTAATTCCACTCAACTAACAAAAATTGTACATTTGCTGCAAATCGATTTGTATGAAGAATCCTGTTTTTGCCAACCTTTCTGCCGGAGGAAAACTGGTGTTGTTGTTGGGTCTGGTAATCGTGTTTGGCATCTTATTTTCGCTGCTGGGGCTGCTTATCGGAAAGTTATATTTGGGTGTTGACTTAACCCAACTCGCCGTGCTTATTGCCAATCCTGAAGGAAAAGCATTGACGTTTGCTCTATTTTTTCAGTTTTTAAGTCAGCTTGGGGTGTTTATCCTTCCGGCACTGTTTTATGGATTTTTTGTCTCATCAAAACCGGCCGATAATTTAAAAATCAGTAAGGTTCCTTCAGGCATTAGTCTGCTTATTGTCACTTTTGCCGTTTACGCCATTCTGCCATTTATTAATTATCTGCAGGATATCAACCAAGGGCTTCACGTAAGTACAACTATCGATTATTGGATTCGATCGAAAGAGTCACAAGCACAACAACTTACCGAAGCCTTTTTGAAAACTGAATCATTGGGTGGGTTATCAGTTAACCTTGTGGTGATGGCGTTGATGCCGGCCATTGGGGAAGAGTTAATATTCCGTGGTATTGTGCAGCGATTGTTTGTTAGAATGACCCGGAATGTACATGCAGGCATTGTGATAACCGCCTTTATTTTTAGTGCCATCCACCTGCAATTTCTCGGATTCTTGCCTCGGTTTGTTCTGGGTATGATGCTTGGATACGCTTTTGTAATTTCAGGTTCGCTGTGGACACCCATATGGCTGCACTTTCTAAACAACGCCTCCTCAGTGGTCATCTACTACCTGCATTTTAACGGCTACATTAAGATTTCGATGGATAATTTTGGAAATACTCAAAACATGGTTTACGTGGTGGGCAGTCTGCTGGTAACCATTTGGTTTTTTATTATGATGTATAATAAGGAGGGGGCTGCCTTAAAGTTTAAATATCACGCGTGATTATGAAAAAATCAATATTACTCTTTCTTTCTGTATTGTCAGGCTTGATGCTGGCAGCCGCGTGGCCTGAAAAGGGATTCACCTTGTTGCTTTTTGTTGCCTGGGTGCCGCTGTTATGGGTTCAGCAGGTATTGGGCGACACGGGGCGCAAAGGGATGTTTTGGTATGCATTGATAACCTTTATTGTTTGGAATACCCTTACGACCTGGTGGATTTGGAATTCAACAGGCGCTGGAGCAGTAGCCGCATGGATTTTGAATAGTCTGTTTATGGCGCTGGTATTCTACGTGTTTCATCTTTCAAAAGTCAAGTTATACGGTAACAAGCGGGGGACAGCCATCCTGCTGTTTTATTGGATAACCTGGGAGTATTTTCATATGAACTGGGAACTAACCTGGCCATGGTTGAGTCTGGGAAACGCTTTTGCTTCAAAGCATACATGGATTCAATGGTATGAGTACACGGGCATGCTGGGAGGTACGGCTTGGGTGTTTGTGGTGAATTTTCTGGTTTTTACCGCCATCCAATCTGCCCTGCACAAAGACAGGGTACGGCTAATAAAAAATATACTGGCATTTGTGGTAATGCTCACCGGGCCTATCCTCTACTCCCACTACCTGTATAGCCATTACACCGAAGAGCAGAATCCTGTTGAAGTAGTCGTGGTACAACCCAACATCGACCCGTGGCATGAAGAGTTTTCGCTGCCTCATCAAGTCGTTATGGATCGAAATCTTAAGCTGGCACGTCCTTTACTAACCGACAGTACAAGATTTGTCATCTCCCCGGAAAGTGCCATCCAGGAAGGGATATGGGAACATCAATTGAATTATTCTGCTTCTATTGCCGACATCAAGCGGTTTTTAAAACCTTATCCCAAGCTGTCCTATGTTATTGGCGCCAGCACCTGGCGGATGATTGGAAAGCAGGAGAAGATGACCAATGCTGCCCGGAAGTTGCCTGATGGCAACCGCTATTATTATAGCTACAATACCGCCTTTCTGATTGACAACTCCGGCTATATACAGTTGCACCACAAATCGAAACTAACCCCCGGGGTAGAACGCATGCCCTCGTACGGAATTTTAAAACCCCTTGAAAAATTGGCGGTGAATCTTGGTGGTGTGACAGGAACGTTGGGATGGGACGATCATCCCGTGGTGTTTCAGCCGACCCATCAGGAAACAAAAGTAGCTTCTGTGATTTGTTACGAATCGGTGTTTGGTGACTATGTGGCTCAGTTCGTCCGTCAAGGTGCCGAGCTAATTTTTGTTATAACCAACGATGGGTGGTGGGGCAATACCCCGGGATAT
>JANTGU010000181.1 GCA_024762735.1 Bacteroidales bacterium
GGTCCTTTGAATTCCATTTTTCATTTTCCTTTTCAGCAAGCTTGTAGTAAACCTTAAGCGAATGAAACCCGTAATCGTCACTAATTTGCCCGTTAAATTGAAGATAACCCTTTACCTGGGTGCTTTTATACTCTTTAACGGTAATTTTAGGATATTCATCTTTAACTGCCTGCACCGCATACAGCATGGTATCGCTACTATTTACAAAAGCGTTAACAGGAACAAACCCATATCTGAATGACCGGCTTACGCGGTATAGTTGTTGATAAGTATTTTCATTAACCGGTGTTGCTTTTAACACAGTATCGTCCACCAAAAAATGTACTACGGTAGCATCTTTGGTATGAATACGCCATTGTATGGAAGTACCCTCTGGCACCACCAAATCGCCCAGACCGGTAATTTTATCCTGCTTTTTGTGTAGATAGGTCGGATATTTTAACAACACATCAAATGAATAAACCACCGGTTTAGCCAAAACCTTTAGCTGATAGGTTGTTGAAATGTAGTCGCCCGTCACAATCTGAAAAACAAACTCTTTATTAACGTTACTAAATGTATATTCAAAAAACCCCGGTTTAACAGGATACATCTTATAGGTAAATCCCGGACTTTTAACAAAAACATCCTGAGGTATTTCATCTCCGTCGATGCTTACTTTCAAGGTAAAATTCTCGTGCTGAATTACCGAAAGGTCAGTATTTAAAAGTGTTACATGATAGGGGAGGGGTTTGTCGAAATGTTGATTAAAATGAATGATCCGGTTTGAGGGTGAGGTTACAAAAGAGGGATAGAGCAAAAACAACAACGCCAACACCACTACTGGGGGCAGAAAATACTTTAAATATTTGAGGTTTGCTTTAAAGTTAATGGCGTTTGAAAAAGGCACCGGTTTGAGCTCCTTTGTTTTTTGTGCTATGGAGGCAGATAGCAGTTCTATTTCTGTGTTGGCGGCCTTACTTTCTTTATCTTTCAGTTGTAGCAGATTGAGCAACTTGTCGTTCACTTCCGGAAAATACTTTCCTAAAAACACGGCAGCCTCTTCCCGGGACAAGGTTTTGCCAAGATTAAAAATCTTCAACAACGGGATAATCACCCAATAAATTAAACTAAAAAGCGAAAGCAACACGAAACCAAAAAAGAGTATCATTCTGCCGGTTTTTCCCAACCAGGCAAAATATTCGATGAAATCGATAAACAGGTAAAGTGCCAGCCATAAACTAAAGGATAAAATCAACCCCTTGATTAGTCTGTTTGTATAATACTTCCTAATGAAAGCATTTAATCGGGTTGATAATATATTAAATTCATCGTGCATGGGCAACTTGTAGGGGGTTGTTTCTGTCTTTTCAATATCTTTGGCAAAGATATGAATTCGATCCACAGTATTAAATTTCAATTATCATGAAACAAATTTTTACCACATTTATTTTGTCGTTGTTGTATTTATCAACCTTCGGACAATACAACGACACGTTTAACTGGAAAAAACGGTGCTCGCACGTTCCTGATCCAAATCAAAAAACCTTACGTTATATTTATAACTGGCAAAATGAAAATCTGAACGATTACGATGTAACTTTTTATTGGCTTGATTTAAATGTTTCGAGCGCTTCCACCTATGTTTCGGGGAACACCAGCATCACGGCGCAGGTAACAGCTGCCGTGCTTGACACTTTTGCTTTTGAGCTGATACCGGAAATAACCATCGACTCTTTCTTTTTCAACAATGTGCAATACACGGGTTACACCCGCGATGGCGATAATGTATTGTACGCCGTTGCCCCGGCAATAGCAGGTCAAATGGTTACCGCTAAAGTTTATTATCACGGAGCGCCACCCTCGGGGGGCTTTTTTTCGGGTGTAACTCACGACCATAACGGCACCTGGAACAAAGATGTTACCTGGACCTTATCAGAGTCGTTTGCTGCCAAAGATTGGTTTCCTGTAAAGCAGGATTTAGAGGATAAAGCCGACTCGGCCTGGATTTTTTTAACCTGCCCCTCTACAGAAATGGCCGGCTCGGAAGGTGTTTTAACCAATACGGTGAACCTGGGAAACGGCTATACCCGCTACGAGTGGAAAACACATCATGTTATTGATTATTATCTCATTTCATTTGCCGTGGCCGATTACATGGATTACAGCATCTATGCCCACCCTGACAGCCTGAACGGTGATTCTGTTTTAATTCAAAACTTTATTTATAACGATCCCGGTTGCCTTACTTATTGGAAAGACGGCATTGACGAGTCGGTGCCTATTTTAGAACTTTACTCCAACCTTTACATCACCTATCCCTTTTATGATGAAAAATACGGTCATTGCTTAACCCAGCTCGGGGGCGGCATGGAACATCAAACCATGACTACCATCGGTGGATTTAGTTTTCATTTGGTTGCCCACGAAATGGGACATATGTGGTTTGGTGATAATGTTACCTGTGCCACCTGGCAGGATATTTGGGTGAATGAAGGCTTTGCCACGTACTCCGACTACCTGGCTAACGAAAACCTTTACGGCTGGAGTGCTGCTCAATCGTTTATTACAGGTGCCCAGAACAATGCCATGTCGCAGCCCGGTGGCACCATTTATATTCCTGAAAGTCAAATATACCCCGGCAATGAATGGCGCATTTTTAACGGCAGGTTGTCGTACGATAAAGGAGCAGCCATTATTCACACCCTTCGCCATGAAATTCAAAACGACAGTATCTTTTTCAGATGCCTTGGCCAATATCAAACCCAATACAGCAACAGTACCGCCACCGGTGAAGATTTTAAAAACGTGGTGGAAGATGTTACCGGAAAAGATTGGGATTACTATTTTGATCAATGGTATTATGGCGAGGGATACCCTATTTACGACTTCGAGTGGTTTTATGACGATAGTGTAAATGAGTTCCATCTTTCATCAACCCAATCAACATCAGCGTCAACACCGCTGTTTAGGATGCTTTTTGATGTAAAACTTACCTTTGACGATAGCACCGACACGCTGGTTCATTTTGAACAAACAGCCAATTACAATTATTTTGTCTCACCACAGGAAAAAAGAGTGGTTGAGGTCAGTATCGATCCCGAAAACTGGACCATGGAAAAAGTTAACAGTCTGATTTTAGACATTGACGAAAACGAACTGTCACCCGCTTATTTTACACTGGGTCCCAATCCTGCCTCTGATCGTGTTAACCTCTATTTTCCTAACCAAACAGGTTCACAAAAGAGCATCATCATCAGCGATTTGTCAGGAAGAGTATTGCTCACAGAGCAAACTACTCAATCAAAAACCTCGCTAAACATTTCGGATTTACCACGCGGAACCTATCTGGTTGAAATGGTTACAGAAGGCAATAAAATGGTTAAACGGCTGGTTAAATAGTCGTTTCATTATCGACATCGACCCCCTTTCGGTTTATCACCGCCGGGGGGTTTTTTATTTATCTTTGCCCCTTAAAAAAATAACTCGATGAGTAATCAAAATATTCGTGTGCGGTTTGCCCCAAGTCCCACGGGCCCTTTACACATTGGTGGCGTACGTACCGCGTTATACAACTTTCTTTTCGCCCGTCAACACGGGGGAAAATTTATTCTTCGCATTGAGGATACCGATCAAACCCGTTTTGTTGCCGGGGCCCGGGATTATATTATAGAATCTTTTAAATGGTGTGGCATCGAATTTGACGAAGGGGTTACCAAAGGAGGCGATTATGGCCCCTATACCCAGTCGGAACGAAAAGAAATTTACAAGCAATATGCCCAGCAATTAATAAACTCGGGAAACGCTTATTATGCCTTTGATACACCGGAAGCACTGGCAAGCAAGAGAACTGAATTTGAAGCTGAAAAAAGAACCTTTACCTACGATGCTGCCGAACGGTTAAACATGAGCAATTCGCTTAGCCTTCCCAAAGAGGAAGTCGATAAACTATTGAGTGACGGGGTGCCTTATGTTATTCGCTACAAGATGCCGGAAAATGAAGTTGTTGTAATGAACGACCTGATCCGGGGTAAGGTTGAAGTAAATACCTCCGTGTTGGATGACAAAATACTCTTTAAAAGTGATGGCATGCCAACCTATCATCTAGCCAATATTGTTGATGATCACCTGATGAAAATATCACATGTTATCCGTGGCGAAGAGTGGCTTCCGTCGTTGCCGTTGCACGTTTTGCTTTACCGTGCTTTTGGCTGGGAAGAACCGCAGTTTGCTCACCTTCCCCTTTTATTAAAACCTGATGGTCATGGTAAGCTAAGCAAACGCGATGGCGACCGGCTTGGGTTTCCGGTTTTTCCGTTGCAGTGGAAAGACCCGAAAACCGGGGAGTTATCGAGAGGATATCGCGAAGACGGTTACTTCCCCGAAGCTTTCGTGAACATGCTTGCATTGCTTGGATGGAACCCCGGAGATGAACGGGAACTTTTTTCGATGGAAGAGTTGATTGAAGCCTTCAGGATTGAAAGAGTAAACAAGTCGGGAGCTAAATTCGATGCCGAAAAAGCAAAATGGTTCAACCATCAATACCTCATTAAAAAAACCAATGAAGAACTGGCTGATGCTTTTACCCCTTTGTTATTAGAAAAAGGTATTTTGGCAGATAAGGAATTCGTAGTAAAAGTTGTTGACCTGGTAAAAGAGCGGGCAACCTTTGTGGCTGATTTGTGGGATCAAAGCAGTTTCTTTTTTACCCGTCCAGACAGCTATGATGCCAAAGCGGTTAAAAAACGTTGGAAGACTGCTTCGTACGACCAGATGACCGAGTTAAAAGACATTTTGGCCAACATTGAACCTTTTACTTCAGATCATACCGAAGAGGTAGTAAAAAAGTGGATTGAAGAAAAAGAGTACGGCATGGGTGCCGTGATGAACGCTTTCCGATTGTTGGTGGTTGGTGCTCTCAAAGGGCCTCATCTGTTCGACATCATAGCCATGCTGGGACAAGAAGAAACCCTGGAACGCATTGCCCTTGGGCTTCAGGAACTGGGAAGAAAAGAGTAGCTTTACGGCACGAGGTATGTAATCATTCAGCCATTTACGCATTTTAGCATTTATTCATTTAAACCTTAAAAAGATGTCGGTAATATCGATAGAAGGAATGGAGTTTTTCGCTTATCACGGTTGTTTTAAGGAAGAACAAATTATAGGAACCAAGTTTAATGTCGATTTGTTTTTGGAAACCGATACTTCTGTTGCCGAGCAGTCCGATAATCTTACTGACACCGTTAATTACCTGGCCGTGTATCAATCGGTAAAAGATGAGATGAATACAAAATCAAAATTACTGGAGCATGTTGCACGGAGGATTCTTAATCGTGTGAAACAAGACTTCC
>JANTGU010000182.1 GCA_024762735.1 Bacteroidales bacterium
CAGGGTTACGAGGTACATGGCTACGACCATACGGAAACCCCGCTGACTAAACAACTCGAGCACGAAGGCATGCACATCCACTACCACGAGGATGTTGCTGCCATTCCCGCTTCACTCGATCTCGTGATTTACACCCCGGCCATCCCAAAAGAAAACAAGGAATATCAATACTTTATCGCCAACAACATTGAATTAAAGAAAAGAGCGGTTGTTTTGGGCGATATCTCCAAGGACTATTTCACCGTGGCCGTGGCCGGCACCCATGGCAAAACCAGCATCAGCGCCATGGCTGCACACCTGTTAAAACATGCCGGTAAAAACCTGACAGCCCTTGTGGGCGGTATTCTGAAAAACTATCAGTCTAATTTTATCATTTCAGAAGATACCGACATCTTCGTGGTGGAAGCCGACGAGTACGACCATTCATTTTTACAACTTCACCCCGACATTTCGGTCATATCTTCCATGGATGCCGATCACCTTGATATATACGGAACCCAGGCTACCCTTCAAAACACTTTTGTAGAATTTGCCGAAAAAACCGGCAGCACGGGAACCCTGATTTACCACGAGGGACTGAATCGTCTAAACACCATCCCCGGGAAGAAGCTAACCTATTCGGCGCGCGGAAAAGCAGATTGCCATGCTAATCATGTCAGGATTGAAAACGGCAACTTTGTATTTGACCTGGTTTACGGTTCAAAACAGGTAAACAATATTGTACTGGCTGTCCCCGGCCTTCACTACGTTGACAATGCCCTGGCAGCAGCAGCCATCGGTTTTGAGCTGGGTTTGTCCGAAGCTCAAATAAAAGCAGGACTGGAGTCGTTTCAAGGTGTACAACACCGGTTCGACTATCATATCAAATCCAACGACCTGGTATTTGTTCACGATTACGCCCACCACCCGGGCGAGCTCAAAGTAACCATCGAAGCAGCCAAAATGCTCTATCCCGACAAGGTGATAACCGGCGTTTTTCAGCCTCACCTTTTCAGCAGAACACAAGATTTTGCCGATGAGTTTGCCCACGTGCTGAATAAGCTGGATGAAATCATCCTGCTTGACATCTACCCGGCACGCGAGCAACCCATTCCCGGAATTACGTCAAAAATTATTCTTGACAAAATCGCCAACCCAAACAAAAAGTTGATGACCAAAGAGGCGCTCCTTGAATATTTATCCGGCAACAAACCGCAGGTACTGTTAACCCTGGGTGCCGGCGACATCGGGTTAATGCCCGCACAAATTAAAAAAGTATTAATGCAGTAAATGAAACGATTTTTCCAAATAGCGCTCTTTTCACTCTCCACTATCGCCATAGTGGCCTTGCTGATTTATGTCTATCTGAACCATGAACAGCAGCCTTTACAGAAGGTGATGATTCACGTGGCACGCGAGGGCAAAAAGGGTTTTTTAAATAAAGATGAAATCATCGGTTACGTGGAGCGTCACCTGAACGACACCATCAGATTAAAGGATGTTGACCTCGACTTTATCGAGGACAGTTTGGCACAAACACCCTGGGTTGACAACATTGATGCCTATACCGACATCGATGGCAACCTCATCATCAACATTCGCGAATCGAAACCGGTGTTGCGTGTTTTTAACCAGTTTGGACGGAGTTTCTACCTCGACAACAAGGGTAAAATTTTACCTTTGAGCCAGCAATATGCTCCCCGCCTGCTCATCGCCAACGGGTACATCCAAACCAATCCTATGCCGGGACACCACAACATCAACGACACGATTTATAAAAAATCAGACCTTAAAAAATTACTGGCCATTTCAAAAAGCATCAATCAGTATAAACTTTTACCATCGATGGTCAGCGAAATCTACCTGAACAGTCAGTATGAGTTTGACCTGATTCCGACAATCGGTGATCAGATTATCCGGCTGGGAGACACCACCAACCTGACTCATAAGTTGGAAAACCTGGTCATTTTTTACAAGAAATCGATGGTGTACGAAGGGTGGGACAACTATAAAACAATCAACCTGAAATATAAAAACCAAATAGTATGCACAAAAAAATAGCGATATGGAAAATATAGTAAACGACATTATTGTAGGCCTTGATATAGGGACTACCAAGATTGCCTGTATCGTGGGGCAAAAGGATGCGTATGGCAAAATTGAAATCCTGGGTTATGGCAAAACCGAGTCAATAGGGGTTAAAAGAGGTGTGGTTGCCAACATCGAGAACACCGTAAAGTCGATTCGAAAAGCGGTAGAAATTGCCGAAGAAGAATCGGAAGTGGAAATCAAAGCAGTGCACGTGGGAATTGCCGGGCAGCACATTCGCAGTCAGCAACACCGCGGCAACATCATCCGCGACGACCCGAACAAGGAGATCAGCCAGGCTGAAATTGAAAAGCTCAAAATGGATATGTACAAGCTAAACATGTCGCCGGGTGAAGAAATCATCGATGTCATCCCTCAGGATTATATCATTGACAACGAGGAGGGGATTCGCGAGCCACGCGGCATGCTTGGCAGCACCTTGGAAGCCAATTTTCATATCATTATTGGGCAAACGGCCGCCGCCAAAAATATTTACACCTGCGTAAAAAAGGCAGGTCTCGAGGTGGAAGCCTTGATACTGGAGCCTATTGCCTCGGCCATGGCCGTGTTAAGCGATGAAGAAAAAGAAGCCGGTGTGGCACTGGTAGATATTGGTGGAGGCACCACCGACATTGCTATCTTCCAGGATCATATCATCCGTCACACGGCGGTCATACCCTTTGGGGGTGAAATAATTACCGAAGATGTAAAGGAGGGTTGCTCCATCATTAAACGATACGCCGAAGAGCTGAAGCTGAAATTTGGTTCGGCACTGGCTGAAAAAAACAGTGACAACGAGGTAGTGGCCATTCCCGGCCTTCGGGGACGCCCACCCAAAGAAATCACCTTGAAAAATCTGGCCAACATCATCGAGGCCAGGCTAAAAGACATCATCGAGCTGATTGATTTCGAAATTAAAAATTCCGGGTTCAAAAAAAAGCTCATCGGGGGCATCGTGCTAACGGGCGGCGGCTCACAGCTTAAACACATGGATGTTTTTACGCAATATAACACCGGCATGGACACCCGCATCGGCTATCCCAACGAGTACCTCTCGGGCAAAAACAGCGATAAAATGGCGGCCCCCATGTTTGCCACCGGCATCGGGCTGGTGATTGAAGGCATCCGTCGTTCCGAAATTCAAAACAACCTGGACGAGGAGGCCGATGCCGACAAAGGCAAAGCCAAAGGCAAAGGATTTTTCGGCCTGGGGGGTTCTAAAAAAAATAAAGGCAAAGAGTACATCGAACCGGGCACTTCCTTTTTAAATAAAATCAAAGCTTTTTTTGAAGATGACCCTGACATGAGGGATAGCAACCTCAATTAACGAAAGCATGTTAATAACCTTATGCTTTAGAAAAAAAATGACCTATAAAACCAATTAATTTTACATCAAAGAGTAACAATATGAATTCTGACTTAATCCAATTTGAAGAAAATGGTCAACAAAAGCCGGAAACTCCTTTAAACGAAGAAGTTTTTGAGCATGACATTGAAATGGAAGCGCCCATCGAGTTTGAACAAAAAGAGCTTCCCAACATCATCAAGGTAGTAGGTGTTGGCGGAGGCGGTGGCAATGCCGTCAACTACATGTTTAAGCAAGGCATCAAGGGGGTTGACTTTGTAGTTTGCAACACCGATGCCCAGGCATTGCACAACAGCCCCATCCCTATCAAGGTAAAACTGGGTAACCGTAAGCTGGGTGCCGGTTCAAAACCCGATGTAGGACGTCAGGCTGCTGTCGATTCGGTTGAAGATATTAAAAAAGCGCTCGACGGCGAAACCGAAATGCTGTTCATCACTGCAGGAATGGGTGGCGGCACAGGTACCGGGGCAGCTCCTATCATTGCTCAGGTTGCCAAAGAAATGAACGTGCTGGTAGTAGGTATTGTAACCCTCCCTTTTGAATGGGAAGGGCAAAAGAGGCTGAACCTGGCTCAAAAAGGTATTGAAGAACTCAAGGAGCATGTCGATACGCTCATCGTGATCAGCAACGACAAGCTTCGTGATGTTTACGGCAACCTATCGCTAACCCAGGCTTTTGGTAAAGCCGATGATATTTTAAAAACAGCAGCCAAAGGCATTGCCGAACTTATTACCGTTCCGGGATATGTGAACGTTGACTTTGAAGACGTGAAAACGGTAATGACCGAAAACGAAAGCGGCAAAGCCATCATGAGCTCGGCACAAGCTGAAGGAGAAGATCGCTCAACCCGTGCTGTTCAGGAAGCGTTGAATTCACCGCTGTTGGATGATAATGACATTGCCGGTGCCAGTGATATTCTGTTGCATATTATTACCGGAAACAAAGAATTGATGATGGATGAGGTGGAAGAAATCACCACCTTCGTTCAAAGTCAGGCAGGCAACGGTGCCAACCTTATTTGGGGTAACGGAACCGATGCAAGCCTTGGCGAAGCGCTTAGCGTAACCATTATTGCCACGGGTTTTGATAAAAAAAATCACCACATTGAGGAAAACCCCAACAAGGTTGTCATCGATTTGGAATCGGTAGCTGAACCGGAATTCACGCCACCCCATGCAGAGGAAACAGACACAGCCCCAACAACCCCTGTTATTGAGGAGCCCACATTAATTTCAACTGACAACCCGAAAGAAGACACTGCTTTTACCACTCCCCCAGAGGAAACCGCTAAACCTGCCGGGCAAAAAAAGGTACATAAGCTGATTGAAACCACTCCGGTGAAAGAAAAAGAGGCTCCCGTGAAGGAGCCTGTACCTGAAAAAAAGATGGAGCCCGAACCGGTTGACGACCCCATTGAATTTGAAGTTAAAAATACCACAGCTCCTGCCGAACCAAAGGATGAGCAGGAGGTAAAGCATGCCTACGAGCGGAGACAAAAACTAAAGGGACTCAGCTCGCTAAGCAGCTCTAACCTTGCCGAACTGGAAAAAGTGCCTGCTTACCAGCGACGCAACGTGGAAATTGACAACCGGACATTGTCGTCCGAGGAAAACGTCTCGCGTTATACCCTGGGCAACGATGACAACAACAATCCGGTTATCAACAAAGGAAACTCGTTTTTACACGATAATGTCGATTAATTAGGTTAGTGAGATTGTTACTCTTCTCACGCGAGCAGCCGCGCCCAGGGCGCGGCTGCTTTTTTTTTTGACTATCTAATCTTTTACACATCGTACCGGGATAGCACCCGGCTTCTCGCCACCTCTTGCACGGTTTGCAACCGTGTGTTCATTTACCTCCTAGTTTTCACAAAAATATTACCCCGGAACTTTT
>JANTGU010000183.1 GCA_024762735.1 Bacteroidales bacterium
TTAAATCGGATTCAAAACAACAGGGAAACTGGGGAGAGGTGGTTTTGGAACGCATCCTCGAGGAGTCGGGACTGGTCAAAAACCAGGAGTATTTTATTCAGGCTACCGGAGAGAATGTGGAAGGGAAAACCATCCGACCCGATGTAGTTATTCAGCTGCCTGACGACAAGTTTATCGTTATCGACTCCAAAGTGTCGCTGACTGCCTACCAGCAGTTTGTGGGCCTTGACGAGAAAGAGGAAAAAGAGAAGGCACTTAAGCGGCATGTTGATTCGGTAAAGCGCCATGTAAAGGAGCTGAGTGATAAAAATTACCCTTCCATCAAAGATAAAAACACGCCCGATTTCGTGTTGATGTTCATGCCCATCGAACCTGCGTTTGCTGTCGCTATTCAAGCTGACCACAGTCTGTTTAACTATGCCTGGGAGCGCAAAGTGGTTATCGTAAGTCCCACCACGTTGCTGGCAACGCTTCGTACCATTGAATCGATTTGGCGTCAGGAAAAACAGACGCGTAATGCCCTGGAAATTGCGCGCCAGGCCGGTTCGTTGTATGATAAGTTTGTGGGGTTTACCGAAGATTTGGATAAGATTGGCAACTATCTGGACAAGTCGCAGAAGTCGTATGAAGATGCCCGCAAAAAGTTAAAAGACGGCAGGGGCAACATTATTGGGCAGGTGGAAAAATTAAAAACATTGGGGGCCAAAGCACAAAAAACAATCGACCAAAAATTATTGGAGGAGTAATGCGTTATAAAGAAGACAATCAGCAGGAGATGGTGTATGGTATCAGGCCGGTGCTGGAGGCACTCGATGCCGGCCACGAAGTGGAGAAAGCTTTTGTACAGCGGGGTGCAGGCGGTGACGCTTTTAGAGCACTTTTGCAGCAGTTTAAAGATCACGATGTACCTTATCAGGTTGTGCCTGTGGAAAAGCTTAACAGGCTGACAAGGAAAAATCATCAGGGTGTCGTGGCATATATTTCACCCGTGGCATTCAGCAACATCGAACACATCGTACCCGGACTGTACGAGCAGGGAAAGATGCCTTTTTTGTTGATGCTGGATCGCGTGAGTGATGTGCGCAATTTCGGCGCCTTGCTTCGCACGGCAGAAAGCGCGGGTGTTGACGCGGTGGTTATCCCTTCAAAGGGTTCTGCGCAGCTGAATTCGGGTACCATCAAATCGTCGGCAGGCGCTATTTATAAAATCCCGATTTGCCGGGCACATAATTTAAAGGAGGTCATTGATTTTCTTAAATCCAGTGGGATTAAAGTAGCTGCTGCTACCGAGAAAACATCGCGGCCCTATTTTAATACTGACCTTACCGGCCCCGTGGCCATTATTATGGGGTCGGAGGGCGAAGGGGTTTCGGGAGAGTATTTAAAAAGGGCGGATGTCAAACTTAAAATTCCCATGCTGGGCGAGATCGAATCGCTGAATGTTTCGGTTGCCGGAGCAGTGCTGATGTACGAGGTGGTCAGGCAACGAATGGGCGAAAGTTAACCGGTTGAAATAAAAGCTGCCAATATTATTTTTGATAATTTTATTGCATAAGCAAACCAAATAACTAAATTTGACGTTCTTTTAGGCAGAGCGAACAATATAATTGAAACCATTTATTAAATATCCAATTGTTAGTGCTTTAGTAGCGCTACTGGTGCTTGCTAATATCAATTTGGCACGTGCCCAGGAGATGCTGGGGCTTACCATGGGCAGCTACGCGGGTTCGTTATCGGCACTTTCAAACCCCGGCAACATCAATCAGTCAAAAATATTTTTCGATATTAATTTGGCATCGGGTGCGCTGTTTGCCCGTAATAATTTTGCCTATATTCCTAAAAAGGATGCCACGCTTTACGATCTTTTTTTTAAAAGTACTGATCAGTTGCCGGTGTATGGGAAGGACAGCAATAATTTTACCTATTACGAGAACCTGGATCTTAAATTTGCCCAGGTGAGTGTGCGGGTTCAAGGGCCATCGGCCATGTATTACACGGGACGGCATGGCTTCGGCATTTCGACTGCCGCACGGTTTTTTACCTCGGCACACAGAATACCATGGGAAATTCCGGTGGTAAGCTACGAAGGGATGGATTACGTGCCGCTTCAAAACATCCGGTTTAACGATTTTAATTTTGACCTGGGCTCATCTGCCTGGTTTGAGCTGGGCCTGACCTATGCTTACGACATCATTAAATACAACCGAACGCAGCTAACGGCAGGCATTACCGTGAAACCACTTTACGGCGTGGGAGGCATGAATGGCACCATCCGGAATGGGGACTACATCATCCTTGACGACTCCACGGTAAACTTTTTAAACGTGGATGCCGATTTGGGCTATTCGCTGCCGATTGACTACGATAACAATACCCTTGGGGTTTCCCCAACAGTGAAGGGTTCCGGGTTGGGTGTCGATATTGGCGTGGTTTATTCAAAAAAGCGCAACGACATTATTAAACATTATCACGTTCGACCCTGCGAAAAACCTTATGATGCTTATTATTACAGAATTGGCTTTTCGTTGCTGGACATTGGCAGGGTAAACTACAAGTACAATGCACAGCTTCATGGCTTTGAAAATGTTGCTGCCTACTGGCCAAGTATCGATACCGTGGGCTTTCAAAGTTTGAATAGTTTTATGGGCAATCTGAGTGGTGTATTTTATGGCACAGGCGATGGCTCTTACCGGGGGGGCAGCTTTAAGGTAGGGCTGCCTACGGCGGCAAGCTTCCAGGGAGATTTTTACCTCTTTAAAAATGTTTTTCTGAATGCTTTTTGGATTCATCCTATTCAGCTGTATCAATACACCTTGCGTCGTAATGCCGTGGTGGCGATTTCTCCTCGTTTCGAAACTAAATGGTTTGAAGTGAGCGTGCCAGTTTCGCTGTATAATTACAAGTATCCACGGGTTGGTTTGGCTATCAGGTTTCTTTATTTTACCGTGGGCACCGAACGCCTTGGAACTTACCTCGGTATGGCCGACCTAAACGGGATGGATATTTACGGATCCATAAAGATCAACTTCACCAAAGGAGGTTGCAAATTCAAAGGACCTAACAAGTGCTTAAACTATGAATATGGCATATCCGAAGATGATCACAAACTTTATAGAAAGCGCAACCGGTAGAGGGGGATTTGGCTTTGATATAGTGCCCGTTTTGAAAACCATGCGAGAGGTATTTTGCGTTCGGATTGCACTCGCCCGAACGCCCGCCTGACCACATTCGGGCAGGTACCGTTCGGTACGGGGAGAGATTGTTCCGTTAGGGACAAGATATTTCTAGAAAAAAGCCAAATTAACAACAAGTCCCGTCAGGGATGACATAGTACAATATCGAATTTTAAGAATCTTGCTAATTCTTCTTTTAATTCGTAAAATTCGATGATAAGCCATTGACAACGTTCGGGTTGCAAATCCGAACGAGCTATCGGTGTGGCCAAATCTCTTCCCCGTAGGGGATGGTTGAGGTGTAACTCAGGCATGTTCATCTCTCTTCCCCGTAGGGGATAGCTGACTTGTAACTTAGGTGCAGTCAAATCCATTCCCCGTAGGGGATAACTGAGTTGTAACTCAGGCATAGTCAAAACCATTCCCCGTAGGGGATATGTGACTTGTAACTAAGGCCTCGTCTGACCTATTCCCCGTAGGGGATAACTGAGTTGTAACTCAGGCATAGCCAAATCCTTTCCCCGTAGGGGATATGTGAGGTATAACCTTAGGGAAACAGGGCAAAGCTGTAACATAAAACAGCTTTCTAACCTCCTCCTAAAACTTCACCACAACACCCCCCATCACATTGAAACCTGCTTGCGGGAAATAGCCGTTCATCTCATACTCCTCTCCGCCATACACGTAGCGATAGACCCAGGCGTTGGTTTCGTAACGTACGTTGAAAAGGTTGTTCAGGTTTACAATAAAATCAACCGATTTCACAAACCCCGGATGCCACGAATAGCTCACCCTCATGTTGTTAATAAAGTAGGGGTCAAGACTCCGGGTTTTGCTGGAAGTGTTATCGATGTACTGCCTGCCTACATATTTTGATATCAGGTTTAGCTGTAAGTTTTTGGCTGCGGTAAAAGTTATGTTGCTGGAACCAACCACGTCAGGGGAGAAGGAGATATCGGTAGTGCCAAGATTTTTCTCATATTGCAGCGGCTGGGTGGAAGGGCCATTCCAGTAATCCCAGTTGTCAACATATTCCGTAAAGTTCTTAATTTTATTCTGACTATAGGTGACATTTACATCCCAGTGAAACCAGTTGGTAACACGAACAGCTCCTGACAGCTCGATACCGGTCCTGAAACTGTTGGCTACGTTCGTTCTGATGGGCGATCCCACGTTGTTTATCTTACCCGTTAGAACCAGCTGATTGTGGTAATCCATGTAAAACAGATTGGCGTTAAAGGCCACCCGCTTCCCACCATGTCGGTATCCCAACTCGTAATCAGTTAAGCGCTCGGGCAATACCTCTGCGTTAGCGTCGGCATCACGAAAATCGGAACGCGAAGGTTCACGGTTAGCCACGGCAACACTGGCAAACAGCACATTTTGATCGGACAACTTATAGGTAATCCCGGCTTTGGGGTTAAAGAAATTATATAGATGATTTTGCACAAAGTTGCTCAAGTCGTCGTGGGTGCCATCAATGGCGTAGTTGATGTGCCGGTATTGTAAATCGAGGTAAAGATTCAGGGCTTGGGTCAGCTGATATTGCCCTTTGACGAAGAGGTTGTAGTAGGTTTTTTCGCCCGTGTTGAAATACCAGTTCCGGTCGTGGTCACCCAGCCTGGCAATTTGCGCCCAAACCACTTTCCCGTAATGATCGCCCCGGTATTGATTCCAGCTCCCTCCAAAGTTAAGTTTGAGGTCATCCTTTTGATAGTTTAATGTCAGGTTTAAGCCGTAGTAGTCGTTATCGAGCCACTTTTGCCTGACCAGGTTCGTGCGGTTAATGGTATCGTTCCCAATAATGGTGTCAGTCATCCCGTACTTTGAAAATTTCTGATCATTCTTATAACTCTCGTAGTAACCTTTTCCCTTGGTGTAAAACAGTGCCGAGGTAAGGTTTAACGAAGAGGAAAATTGGTGAGCATAATGAAGTTGATAATAGTTTTGAATGTAGTTGTCGGTTTGATTATCGTAGTAGCCCAAAAAGTTTCCATCGTTATCATACATCTCGCCGGCCGGGTTGTAAGTAGGGTTGCTTTCGAGGCTATCCTTCGGAACACCGTACCAGGCCTGGTAGGTCTTTTCTTTACCCAGCATCACGATGGCTTTTACCATATCTTTTTTCCCGTAGTAGCCGCCT
>JANTGU010000184.1 GCA_024762735.1 Bacteroidales bacterium
GCCAAAGACCTGCTTAATGCAAAAGGTAAATCGCTGGTTGTTTCAGGCACCAACGATATACAAATTCAACTGCTGGTGAACGCCATTAACAATCTGTTAGGAAATTATGGCCAAACCATCGACCTGACCACAACAGTCAATTTGAAGCAGGGAAATGAAAGTGACATGTTGGATGCCATGAAAACCCTACGCTCAGGAAAAGCAGGGGGCGTTATCTTTTACAATGTTAATCCTGCTTACGATTGTGCACATAAAAACAAGTTTGTAAAGGCCGTTAAAAACCTGCCATTTAAAGTTTCGTTTGCTACTACCATGGACGAAACAGCAGCGCTTTGCGATTATGTTTGTCCTGATAACAACTACCTTGAATCGTGGGATGATGCAGAACCTGTAAGTGGATCATTTAGTTTTACCCAACCTGCTATCAACCGCATTTTTGATACCCGTCAGTTTCAGGATAGCCTGTTAACCTGGATGGGCAACAATCAAGCCTTTTCCGATTATTTGGAAAAAAACTGGGAAACCAACTTTTTCCCACAACAGAATCAGTTTAGCAGTTTTGATAAGTTTTGGTTTAAATGCAAGCAAGATGGTGTTTACACCATGGCTAAGGAGTCGATGGATGCCCCATCATTTAATGCCGTAGCACTTAAAGCACCAAAACCAGGTAAGGAAGGGTTAGAGTTAGCCCTTTATGAAAAAATTTCGATGGGAACAGGAAGATATAGCAACAACCCCTGGCTACAGGAGTTGCCCGATCCTGTTACCACTGCCACCTGGGATAACTACGTTACTGTTTCGCCTTCGTTTGCCAAAAAACAGGGACTGGAACAGGAAGATGTGGTAACCATCAACAAAAAAATTGAACTTCCCGTTTTAATTCAGCCAGGCCAGGCAGAAGGAACCATTGGTATTGCCGTCGGTTACGGCCGCGTTAGTGCCGGTAAGGTGGGTGATGGCGTTGGAAAAAATGTTTATACCTTATTGAATACCGAAGGTGATTCGAAAAAATTGATGGGAACCATCGTCACCTTGGAAAAAACTTCTAAAACTTACCCGCTTGCCCTTACCCAAACCCACCATGTGATGGAGGGCCGGCCTATTGCCAGAGAAACAGTTTTGGGAAGCTTTATTAAAGACCCCGGTGCCGGCAACGAAGAGCATAAAAAGTTTATCGAGAGTGAAGATTTCAGCCTCTACCCTGCTCCTAAGTTTGAGGCTTTCCAGTGGGGACTCTCCATCGACTTAAACAGCTGTACGGGATGCAGCAACTGTGTTATCTCGTGCCAGGCTGAAAACAATGTAGCTGTCGTTGGAAAAGAGCAGGTTAAACGAGGCAGAATCATGCATTGGATGCGTTTGGACAGATACTATTCCGAAATGGAGGACAACCCGGAAGTGCTTTACATGCCGGTGATGTGTCAGCAGTGTGATAATGCTCCTTGCGAAAATGTTTGTCCGGTAGCTGCTACTACCCATAGTGATGAAGGATTGAACCAGATGGCTTACAATCGTTGTATCGGAACCCGTTACTGCATGAACAACTGCCCATATAAAGTACGTAGGTTTAACTGGTACGAGTTTGTAAACAACAACAGTTTTGATTACAACATGAATAGCGAGTTAGGGAAACTCGTGCTTAATCCTGATGTTTCAGTACGTCAGCGTGGGGTGGTCGAAAAATGTACTTTCTGTGTTCAACGAATTCAGGAGAAAAAACTGGAAGCGAAATCGGAGAACCGTGAGCTGCGTGACGGCGAAATATTAACCGCCTGTCAGCAAAGTTGTCCAACCGATGCACTTCAGTTTGGAAACCTGTTGGATAAGGAGAGTGAAGTAAGCAAAAGCAATGATACCGAAAGAAAATATCATCTTTTGGAATCGCTGCACACCTTGCCTTCGACAAGCTATTTAACTAAAGTAAGAAATAAAAACGCATAATAAAAAAAACTGGTATTATGTATAATATTAAAGCAAGAGGCGTATTAATTGAAGGGAATAAAAGTTATCACGATATTACCCGTGATATCACCAATCCCCTTCTGGCTAAAAAAACGCCTGCCTGGTGGTGGATAACTGCCTTTTTAGCCAGTGCCATGTTGGCCTGGGGAGTATGGGGCTTTTACAATACAATTGCATTTGGCTTAGGAACCTGGGGACTAAACAATAGTGTTTCATGGGGTTGGGCCATCATCAACTTTGTATGGTGGATTGGTATTGGTCATGCTGGTACGGCATTCTCCATCTTTTTGTTGGTATTGCGCCAAAAGTGGAGAACCTCTATTAACCGTGCAGCCGAGGCCATGACTATTTTTGCCGTAATGGCAGCCGGTATGTTCCCATTGATTCACATGGGACGGATTTGGGATGGATTTTTCGTGTTTCCTTATCCAAACACAAGAGGGCCCTTATGGACTAACTTTAACTCTCCCCTCTTTTGGGATGTTACAGCTATTAGCACCTACCTGACAGCTTCATTTCTGTTTTGGTATGTGGGAATGATGCCTGACTTTGCCACCATTCGCGAGCGCACCTCCTCCAAAATTAAAAAAGCAATTTACAATGTACTGAGTTTTGGCTGGGTAGGCTCTGCCAGAGGATGGCTTCGCTTTGAGGCAGCTGCCTTGTTGATGGGTGGATTAACAGCTCCCCTCGTTATTTCGGTTCACTCCATTGTGGCTACCGACTTTGCTGCCGGGGTAGTTCCAGGATGGCACTCCACCATTTTCCCGCCATTCTTTGTAGTGGGTGCTATCTTCTCGGGATTTGCCATGGTGTTAACCTTGATGATTATCGTTCGGAAAGTGTATAAATATGAAGAATATGTTACCAAAAAACACCTCGATGCCATTACGCGGGTTCTTACCTTCGTGTCGCTTATTATGGGTGTAGCGTACATTTCTGAAATTTTTGTAGCCTGGTACTCCGATTCACCCTACGAAATGTTTGTTTTCTTTAAGAACAGAACCGCTGGTGAATACGCCTACTCCTATTGGGCCATGATACTCTTTAACGCCATCGTACCTCAACTGTTTTGGTTTAAAAAAATCAGAAGCAACGTAGTTATTGTGTTTATCATCAGTATATTAATTAATATTGGTATGTGGTACGAACGGTTTGTTATTGTGGTTACCTCGTTGTCAAAAACATGGTTACCTGCCACCTGGCGCGGGTACTCTCCTACCGCTACCGAAATTGCCATTTACGTAGGTACCATTGGGTTTTTTGTATTGGGAATCCTGATATTCCTTCGCTTCTTACCCATAATGGCTATCAGCGAGTTAAAAGGTATTAACAAAGAAACCAGTGTTGTAACAGAAAATACAGAGGATCATGAATAATCAAAATCAAATTCTCGGCGTTTTTGATGACCCGGACGTGGTTACAGATGCTGTGAAAGAACTAGTAAAACAAGATGTAAAGATTAAGGATGTTTTTTCTCCTTTTCCTTTAGAACATGTATGGGATCTTTTAAAACTGAAAACAAGAATGCCTTATGCTACCTTTATTTACGGAGCATTGGGAACCAGCTCGGTTTTTGCATTCCTCTATTGGACTTCGGTTATTGATTATCCGTTAACCTTTGGTGGAAAACCTCATAACTCGCTCTCTTTCGTGGTTATCATGTTTGTATTAACCATTCTATTCGGCGTTGTTTTAACGCTGGCCACCCTTCTGATTCGTGAAAAAATGTGGCCCGGTAAAAACAACCCGTTGCCCGACCACCGAAGCATGGATGATAAATTTGTCATCGTCATCGAACAAGGCCATAATATGGATGAAAAAGAGATGCAAAAAATTGATGAACTGTTAAAGCAAAATGGTGCTGTCGAGGTTAACAGGAGCAATGTTTAACGAGAAAAATTTCTAACATGAAAAACAAAACAATATTTTTTATTCTTTCACTGCTGATGGTGGCTATGTCATCATGTGACCGTGATAAAAATAATACAGGGTACGCGTATATGGCTGATCACGACATGTATTTTACCAAATATGACAAAGCTTATGGTGCCAGCAGCGTATTGCCGAACGGACAAGTTAATCAGCCTGCTCCCGAGGGTGCCGTGGCGCGTGAAAGTGCCTATTACCCGTTTCACCCCAAAGGTGTAGCCGATAGGGTAGCCGATCAGGCAAAGGCAGGTAAAGAACTGACAAACCCACTTACAGCAACCGAAGAGAATATTGCTGAAGGGAAAAGACAGTTTGATATTTTTTGTGCCGATTGTCATGGTTTTGATGCCAAAGGAAATGGTCACCTGTTTAAAGCCAAGTTGTTTCCGGCAAAGCCGCGCGATTTAACCAGCAGCTATGTTCAGGATATGCCTGATGGATCCATTTATTTTATTATTACCGAAGGTTCAATTTCGGGATTAATGGGGCCTCACGGAGTACAAATCACTCCTGAGAATCGTTGGAAAATAGTAGATTACCTACGTTCAATTGTTAAATAATAATACCACTGCCATTAAAATTTATTCTCATGGATAATAAACTTATAGTTAGTAAATCATTTAAAAGCATCATGTTCGTCTTGATTGCTGTGGGGGTTGTTACTGTTGCAGCAGGCTTTATGGCAGGCGATGCTACCCGAACCTGGGCCAATCTGTTGCTTAACAATTTCATGTTCTTGTCAATAGTGCTGGGAGGACTGTTTTGGATGGCACTCCAGGCCATTACTCAGTCAGGATGGTCAGCAGGGTTTGTAAGAATTCCACAAGCATTGTCGGTAAACCTTATGGTTGCTTTCATATTGTGGGTGCCCCTGTTTTTTGCCATTCCTCATCTGTTTCACTGGGCAGAACCCGAAGCAGTGCATGATGCCGTGCTGGTGCACAAATCACCGTATTTGAATGTGCCGTTTGTCATCATCCGTACCGTGTTGTTTTTTGCCTTGTGGCTGCTCCTCGCTTGCCGAATCAGAAGACTTTCACTTAAAGAAGATGAATTAGGTGGATTTGATGCATTTAATAAAATAGAGCTGCTCTCTAAAGCATTTATTTTTGTTTTGGGTATCTCCATCGTTTTTGTGGGTATCGATTGGGTGATGTCGTTGGAGCCTCATTGGTTTAGCACCTTGTTTTCGATAAAAGTATTTGTTTCGGCATTTTATCATGGCTCGGCCATTCTTACCGGAACCGTTATTATCCTGTATAAACTGGGGTATTTTCCTAAATTAACGAAAACCCACCTGCATAATTTCTCTAAATATATTTTTATGCTGAGTATTATGTGGGGATACATGTGGTTTATTCAGTACTTTTTAATTTGGTACGGTAATATCCCTGAAGAAACGGTTTATTATCAT